>NZ_QPJF01000027.1:0-33654 GCF_003337665.1 Halanaerobium sp. ST460_2HS_T2 | reverse complement strand
GAAGAGTGGCTGGGTCAATAAAATTAATATTATTTTTTGCTTACCCGGGTCAATTTTCAATTAATAAAAGGGTCAAATTTCACTTGACAAAAACAAGAAAAACTAGAGGTGAAATATTTAAATTAATGCGTATTAATACTTTAACCATTCAGTAATTTAAAATTGATTTAACAAACTGGTTAGAGTATTATAGCAGTATATTTCCATAATTTAACATTTAATTAATAAGAGAATTTAAAATCTCTTCTTATTCTATATACCTGACCGGTTTGGGTATTTAATATAAGGAGGGATTTTTTTGTTATTATTAGAGACTAAAAAATTAGAAAAATGGTTTGGAGCACGAAATCTATTTTCTGATATAAATTTTAATATTTACTCAGGAGATAAAATTGCTTTAATTGGAAGAAATGGTACTGGCAAAACAACTATGATTAATATTTTATTAGGAAAAGACAAAGATTTTAGCGGGGAAGTTAATATAAAGGCCAATATTGCCTATTTGCCTCAGTATTATAATTATTCTCAGGGCCAGACTGTAGAGGAGTTTATAACTGAAAAGACTTATAATTATGGTGAATTTCTTAAATTAATGAAAAAATTTGGTTTTAATGTTGAATTTTTGGATCGTAAAATTATAGACTGCAGTGGTGGTGAGCAGACAAAGCTGCAGTTAATTAGAATTCTTGCAGCTCAAAGTGTTGACTTATTAGTTCTTGATGAGCCGACAAATCATCTTGATTTAGAAACTCGGGACTGGTTGGCTTCATTTATCGGTAGTTTTAATGGTGCAGCAATAATAATATCTCATGACCGACATTTTCTTGATCAGACTGTAAAAGAAGTCTGGGAGCTCAACCAGCAGGACTTAAAAAATTACAGCGGTAATTATAGTGCTTATAAAAAGCAAAAAGAAATTGAACTACAGCGTCAGTACAGAGAATATAGGGAATATCAGGCTGAAAAAAAGCGGCTCAAACAAAGAAAGCAAAAACAGCAGCAGTTTGTACAGAAAACAGATGGTAAAGGGAAAAGAACTGATTCTTTCTGGCATGTTACAAAAGGGATGGACAGTCGAAAGGGTCGCTTTGCCAGAAGGGTTAAAAGTCTTGACTCACAGCTTGAAAAGCTTGAACAGAAAGAAAAGCCTTATGAACACCGTCAGATCAATCCTGACTTTGACAACAAGGAAATTTCTAGTCAGATAATTGTTAAGGCCAAACAAATAACTAAGACTTTTTCTGGCTTAAACTTATTTCAAAACTTAAACTTTAAAATTGAAAAAGATAGTAAAATTGCTCTTATGGGAGCAAATGGCAGTGGGAAATCTGTGCTGCTGAAAATAATTTTAAAAGAAATGAGATTTGATTCAGGTGAAATTCTAAGAAGTTCACAGCTTAAAATAGGCTATTTTTCTCAAAAAATAAAAAATTTAAATCAGAATAATTCAATACTGGAAGAATTAAAAATAAAAAATCCTGATAAAGATGAAGAAATAATAAGGACTTTTCTGGGTTCAATGCTTTTTGAAGGCAAAGATGTTTTCAAAGAAATCAAAAATCTCAGCATTGGTGAGAGAGTAAGAGTTGCTTTTGCTGTACTTTTACTTGGGGAATTTAATTTACTACTTCTAGATGAACCCTTAAATCATCTTGATATTGAAGCAAGAGAAATTATTGAAAAGGCACTTAAAAATTATCAGGGGGCTTTTGTAGTTGTCAGTCATAATATATATTTTATAGAAGAAATTGCTCAAGAAATCTGGAGTTTAAAAAAAGGAGATTTAGAGATTTTTCCAGGTAACTATAATCAATATCAAAAATTTAAAAAAGGTGAATATAAAAATGGTCAGGATCTGACTCAGGAAATTATTCAGATGAAAAAAGCTGAGTTATATGCCCGATTAGAATCAGCAGCTGCTGAGGAAAAAGATAAAATCATTAATGAGCTTGAAACTTTAGCAGAATAATAAACTTTCTTTAAAAATATGTTGTCTATTTAATTTTATTTTTTCAAACACTTTCTTATAATATTAATAGAATAAAATTGTAATAACAGGAGGGTATATATATGCTAAGCAAAAGAAAAGATTTAGTAATGTCAGTTTTTATTTCTGATGCACTCTCATTTGGTTCTCACTGGGTTTATAGTACAGACAAATTAAAAGAAGAATACAGTGGAATTATTGATGAATATAGGGCACCGATGGCTAAATTTCATCAGGGTAAAGAAGCAGGTGATCTTTCTCACTATGGAGAACAGGGCTTTGCTCTTTTAAAATCAATTACTGATAATCAGGGTTTTGACTTAAAACAGTTTAGAGATGACTGGATTCAATATTTAGACAACAATGAAATGTATATGGATCACTCGATGCAGGATTCTTTAGATAAATTTAAATCCAGTGATACCCTTGTTGGAGCAGAGAATGTCGAATTGGGTGGAATTTCTCGCAGTCTCCCCCTCTTTTTAGAAGAAGATATTACAAAGCAGGATTTTTTGGATCTGATTCATTTAACACATAATGGAAAAGTTGTTGATCAAACAGCCGAATTTGTCTTTAAGGTGATGCAGGAAGTACTGGCAGGAAAAGACTATAAAAAAGCAATAAAAGCTAATAAAGATTTAAATGAATTTACTACAGCCAGTTTTGAAAAAATAGATTCTAAAGATAATATTGTAGAAAATGCTGATGATCGGGGTCAGGGATGTTCTATTGAGCAGGGATTTCCAATTGTGCTTGATGTGCTCTGGAATGCTGATGATCTGCTGGAGGCACTCACTCTTAATATAATGGCAGGGGGAGATACTTCCGCTCGAGCTATGGTAATTGGAGCAGTAATTTCAGCAGCTAATGGTTTGGAGTCTCTTCCCGAAGAATTAATCAGTGGTTTTAAAAAATCAGAGGCTACAAAGAATTTGCTAGCTAAATATTAAAAAGGAGCTGATTAATTGTGTCCAAAATCGCTTTAATCCATACTACTTCTGTCACAGTGGATTCATTAAAGAAATTAATTAAAAAGCAAAAGTCAGAAATAGAGATTATAAATATAGTTGATGATTCAATATTACCTCAGCTAATTAGTAATAATGCAGATATTACCCAGGTAGAGGACAGAGTTAAATATTATATAGAAACTGCTGTTAAACAGGGTGCTGATTTAGTTTTGAGTGCCTGCTCATCAATTGGCGAAATATTTGAACAGGAAAATAAAAAATATAAGATTCCTATTATGAGGATCGATTCTGCCATGGCAGAAAAAGCGGTTGACACTGCTGGAACAATTGGGGTAGCAGCTACTCTGGAGACTACTCTTAAGCCCAGCACAGAGCTTATTAAAAAAATAGCTGCTGATATAAATAAAGATATTGAAATTAAAACAGTACTGGCTGATTCTGCCTATCAAAAATTAATGGAAGGTAATGAAAAACAACATGATAGACTTCTGGCTGATAAATTAAAGCAATTAGCAGCAGAAGTGGAAATAGTTGTTCTAGCTCAAGCATCCATGGCCAGAGCAGTTAGTGTTTTACCAGTTGAGATGAGAGATAAGTTTTTGACCAGTCCTGAATCAGGAATCAAAAAAGCTATAAATAATATTTCTTAATTAAAATAGAACAGTGTAAAAGCTGTTCTTTTTTCTTTTTAACAAGGAAAAATTTGATAAACATAGAATATATATAATAGAAAGTATTCTCAAAAATAATAGATTTACTGTAAAAATATGTTATAATTAAAAATAAAGAAATATAGGGAGGCGGTAGTTTGAAAGCATTTAAAGCTTATGATATTAGAGGAGTTTACAATAAGGATTTTGATAAAGAAGATGTTTACAAAATAGGCTATTTTCTGCCCGAACTGCTGAAGGCAGATAAGGTTCTGGTTGGCTATGATGATAGAGAGTCAACTCCAGAAGTTTTTAAGGCACTGTCCGAAGGAATTACTGATCGAGGAGTAGATGTTTATAAGATTGGTTATGCTACTACTCCAATGGTTTATTATGGGACTGCAAAACATGGTTATAAAGCCTCGGTAATGATTACAGCTTCACATAATCCACCTGAATATAATGGTCTAAAAATATCTCGTGAAAACGCTCTTCCGGTTGGTTATGATTCGGGATTGAAAGAACTGGAAGAAATGATTGAAAATCAAGAAGTCAAACCTGTAGCTGAAAAGAAAAAAGGGGACATTTTGGAACATGATTTAAAAGAAGAATATATTGAATTTCAAAAATCTTATTTACCGGATCTTTCAAATTTAGATCTTTCTATTGATGTATCCAACGGTATGGTTGCTATTTTAACAGATGAAATTTTTGGCAAGGATCCTCATTATCTCTATAATGAGTTGGACGGGACCTTTCCCAATCATGAAGCCAACCCACTTGAAGCGGAAAATAGAGAAGATTTAAAAAAATTACTTTTAAAGCAGAACTCTGATTTGGGATTGATTTTTGATGGTGATGGAGATCGGGTAATGTTTTTAGATGAAAAGGGGAAGTTTATTTCTCCAGACTTAATTGTAGCTCTGCTGGCAGAGTATTATATTAAGGCAGGTAAGGGTAAAAATGTCTTATACGATATCCGAACCTCCTGGTCAGTTAAAGAAAAAGTGGAAGAACTGGGAGGAACTCCTCATATGTGGAAGGTAGGTCATGCATATGCTAAGCTTAAGCTGAGAGAAATAGATGGTATCTGTGGAGGAGAGCTTGCTGGTCATTATTATTATAAAGACTTTTTCTACTGTGATTCTGGAATGCTGACCGCTCTTGTAGTTCTTAATGTTGTGGCCAGACTTAAAGAAGAAGGGAAGACAATCTCAGAATATATAGCTGAGCTGGACAAATATGCAACTTCAGGTGAGGTAAACTTTAAAATTGAAAACAAAAAAGAGGTAATGGAAAAACTTAAAGATTACTTTTTTGCCCAGAGAAAGCCGGAAGAATTTTATGATTTCGATGGTTATCGACTTGAATATAATGACTGGTGGTTTAATGTTCGCCCTTCTAATACTGAGCCATATCTGCGGCTGGTAGTGGAGGCTAAAAATCAGGAGTTATTGGATGAAAAAATGATAGAAATTAGAGAATTGATGGCAGTAGACGAAGAATAAATTAGAGTCAAATTAATCTAACAGAAAGTAATTAAAGCTGAAAAATAGAGACTTCTTTTAGAAAGGAGCGGGTCCTATGGATATTCCTGTTAAAAAGTGGTATGAAGCTGTGCAGACTCGTTATTCTCAACAAAAGTATCTTGAAAAACCTATTAAGCCTTTTACTTTAAAGTCACTGGAAAAAACAGTTAATCAGTTAAATGAAATTTATCCTGAGATAAGAGTAGAAATATTTAAAAAATCTATTAAGGAAATTTTACCTGCTTTAAGCGGCAAATATGGTAATTTTACAGATTCTCCTGCTTTTATGGCCTTTATAATTAATGATAACGGAGAACATCGTTGGTCAAAGGCTGGTTATATTGGTGAGGCAGCTATTTTAGAGGCTACAGCACTTGGGCTTGGTACCTGCTGGATTGGAGCGCGTTTTATTCCCGAAAGATCTCGAGTAAGAGTTAACTTAAAAAGAGGAGAAAGACTGGTGGCAGTGAGTCCAATCGGATATTCATCTGAAAATTATAATCTAACCAGACATTTTATTTCCAAACTTTTTCCCCATCGGGATCGGATAAATTATAAAGATTTATGTCCTGATGGTTATGATCCTGACTGGCCTGGTTGGGTTAAAAATGCCATTAAGCTTGGAAGTTATGCTCCGTCAAGGTTGAATAGGCAGCCCTGGCGTTTCTATTATGGTGATCAAAGACTGGTTGTGGATTGTAAAGGAGAACCTTCCGCTTATAAGAGAATGGAATGTGGAATAGCTCTGCTCCATTTAGAAATTGGAGCCTTAGATGGTGGAGTAAAAGGTAGTGTTGAATATGGAGGTCTGGGTCTGGCATCTTTTATCAAAGAAGATTAGAATTTAAAAATCTATTCAATGAGATCAAAGAAAATTTTATTATTCGGATTTCATTAACTTAGAAGATCGAATTAAATAATTAGTTTGAATTAAACCGCAGATTAATTTCTGCGGTTTTTCATAATTTCACATATTTATTTGCTAAATATTTTACTTTTTTGTTCTATAATTAGAATAATGATAAAATATAGATTTCTGGGAGGAAAAGATGAGTTATAAAATATATTTAGTTGAAGATGATCAGAATTTAAATGACATTTTGGGCTCTTATTTAGAAAAAGAAGGTTGGGAGGTAGAAAATTTCCTTGAGGGAAAATCAGCCAGAGAAAAAATTATTAATGAACCTGATCTCTGGATTTTAGATATTATGCTGCCTGATATTGATGGGTTTCAACTAATTTCAGAAATAAAAAAACAAAATGAGAATACGCCGGTAATATTTATCTCGGCCCGTGATGCAGATTTAGATCGGATAATTGGATTGGAAAAAGGGAGCGATGATTATTTAGCCAAACCTTTTTCTCCACGAGAACTGGTAATTCGAGTTAGAAATCTTTTGAAAAGAGTTTATGGCAAAAAAGAAAGTGCAAAAATTTATAAATATAATAATTATTTAATTGATATAAGTGGAAGAAGAATAAGAGAGAAAACAAAAAATCAGGATATAGAACTCACAACTAAAGAATTTGATTTATTTATTTTTCTTTTTAATAATCTTCAAAAAGCTCTCAGCCGAGAACAAATAATTAAAAATATCTGGGGAGATAACTATTATGGCTCAGATAGAGTTGTTGACGATCTGATTAGAAGGCTGCGCAAAAAAATGCCGGCAATTAAAATTGAAACTGTTTATGGTCACGGTTACAGGATGGTGGAATAATAGTAATGAAATTTATTTTGAGTAAAATAAAAAATAAACCTCTTTCCTTTCAAATCTGGCTAATAACAGGGGCAGTTTTAATAATTGCTCTGCTTTTATATTCTCTTTCCCTGCCATTTATTTTAAGATCTATTATAATTTCGGAAAAATATGACAGACTGGAAGAAACTCAGGCTTTTATTATTGAAGAAGGACATTTTGATAATCTTAATCAAAGTGGAGTGCCGGACGACCTTTCTTTTTCTAAGAATGACCGTTCTAATGAAGGGCCGCCAATTAAATTTTCTCGAGTTCCACGCCACTTTATAATTGATCAGGAGGGACAGATTACTGATAATGATAATTTAAATATTGCCGAAAAAATAAAAAGGGAGATTTTAACTGCTGATAATTCAAAAAGTCGAGCAGAGTTGAGGTTAAATAATAATGAAATTATATATTATGTTTTTCAGGAGATAGATGCTTCAGGAAAAGAAAAATATCTTGTTTCCTATCTTAGAAGTCGCTACAGTGACAGTATTTTTAGTGAATTTTTTATCCGTCTGGTAATTTCTCTGGTTATCTTTTTATTTCTTGCCTGGTTAATTTCAATTTTTGTGGCTCGTTATCTTACTAAATCACTCCAGGTAATTAAAAACCAGGTTAAAAAGATTGCAAATCGAGAATGGGATCAACCTTTAGAGATTGACCGCGAAGACGAAATAGGCGAACTGGCAAGTACAATTGAGTGGTTGAGACAGCAGCTTGTAGAAAGTGACGAAAAGCAGCAGGAATTTATTCAGCAGATTTCGCATGAGATTAAAACTCCAATTATGGTTTTAAGATCTTATGTTCAGTCAATGCAGGATGGAATTTATCCCCGTGGAAACCTGCAGGGGAGTCTGGAAGCTATGGAAACGGAAAGTTTTAAAATGGAAAAACGGGTTAAAGCTTTGATCGATATCAGTAAAATGGATTATTTAAGCAGACAGAATTTGAAAATTGAAAAAATTAAGTTAGATAATTTACTGGAAAGGAAATTGCAGAAATTAAATTGGAGGCGAAAAGCTGTCAACTGGTCTTTGATTTCTAATAAGATTATATTAGAAGCTGATAAAGAAAAATTGGAGGTCATTATTGAAAATATTATTGATAATCAGTTTAAATATGCAGCTGAAGAATTAAAAGTTTCTTCAAAAAGGTTTATTAAAAAAGAAAAAAGTATAATTCAGATTAAATTTTGGAATGATGGTCCAGAAATTGAAGCTTCAGAATTAAATAGTATATTTGACAAATTTAAAAAAGGAGATGATGGTGAATATGGTCTGGGGCTGGCTATCTCTAAGGTTTTAGTAGAACTACATGGAGGAGAAATATGGGCTGCAAATGAAAATGATGGGGCAGCATTTTATATAAATTTTTATGAAAAAATAAACTCTTAATTTTTATATATTATATTTATATATTATAAATTGGTAAGAGAATAATAAGCTATGATTTAGAGGGAGGAAAAAATGAATTTTAAAAAAGTAAGTATTATAATTTTAATTATATTTATATTTGCTTTACCTTTACAGGCAGCAGAAGCATTAACTCTGGCAGAAGCAATTGATATTGCTAAAAATGAAAATTTTAATTTAAAGCTTGCAGAAATAAATTATCAAAAAGCAAAAATTAATCAACAGGCTTTAGAACTTCAGAATAAATATAATTATACAGAAACTCAAAAATTAGAAATAAATAAAAACTACTTAAGTTCAGAAAAAAATTATCAGGATAGTGAAGCAAATGTAATCAAATCAATTATAAGTCAGTATACAGGACTCTGGTTGAAACAAAAAGAAATTGAAGCACAAAGATTAACAACTAAAGCTGAAGAAAGATTATATAATGAAATGCAGGCCAGATTTGAACTGGCACAGATTAGTCAGTTAGATTTATTGGATCAGTCAAACAATTACAAGCAGGCAAATAATAGCTTAGAAAATTTACAGGATAATTATCAGTTAAGTTTGGTAGAATTTAAAACAGACCTGAACCTTGGAGACGAGAAGATTAAAATAAATGAATTAGCTGAACCAAAACTCTGGACTATTAGTGAAGAAGAGGCAATTGAGAAAGCCTTAAAAAATAGTTATTCAATTAAGATAGCAGAAATTGATTATCAGCTTGCTAAAGAACAGTATAATAAAAACAAGATTGATTCTGCTCAGGCTCAACAAAGAACTGCTGCTATGGATTTGAAGGCTGCAGAAATAACACTTGCCAAAACTAAAAAAGAATTAATAAATAGTGTAATTAAAGCATATTTAACTTTAACCCAGGCTGAAAAAAATATTAATTTAATGAAAGATAATTTGAAAAAATCTCAAACACAATACAATCAGATTAAAAGACAATTTGAGTTAGGAAGTGTTACTCAGACAACAGTACTACAATATGAGTCCACTTTACTGGATAGTCAATATCAGTTAAAAAATGCTTATTTAAATTATTATTTAGCTAAAGAGAATCTTGCAGATCTATTAAATATGGAGCCAGGGGTGACAATTAATGTACAGGAATAAAATAACTTATTTTAAAATATCTATGGCAATTTTAATAATTTTTTGTACTGCCACAGTTGTTGATGCAGAGGAGATATCTTTAAAAGAAGCGATAAGCCAGGGCCTAAATAATAATCTGGAAATAAAGCAGCAGCAGAATAATATAAATAATTTGGAAAGACAGCTCCAGACAATCAGGGCCCAGCAGGGCTGGCAGATTAAGGTTTCTTCTAATTATAGTGAAGTAATAAGTGAAGGTGAAATATTGAATGCAGCTGGAGTTCTTCAATCAACAAATAACTTAAGAACAGTAAGTGGTAGCAGTTCTACTTTAAGTATAAATAGAAATTTTGCTTCCGGTTTAAATATTACTCAGGAAGCAGTATATAATGATGAAAATGAAAGTGACTATGGAGTTTTAATTTCCTATCCTTTATTTAAAGGAGCTCCAACTGAATCTGAAAAATCATATTATCAGCAGGAACAGGAATTTTTAAAAGCTAAAAATGACCTCAATTCTCTAATTGAAAGTAAAATTACTGCCTGGTTGGGAGATTATCTCCAGATATTGAGGCTGAAGAGTAGAAAAGAAAATGCTGATTTACAGTTAAAAAATGCCCAAAAAACCTATGCGGAAAGCCAGGAATTATATAAAAATTCTCAGCTTTCTCAAAGGGAATTAAAAAGTGCTGAAGCTGCTGTAATAGATGCCGAAACTAATTATAAACAGTTAGCTAATCAGTATCAAAACTCTTTAATGTCTTTTAAATTGGCTCTTAATTTAGATAAAGAAATAGAAATAGCATTAAACAATAAAGAATATTTAAATAAAATTAGTTCGGAACTAATAAATTATCAGGATAATAATTTTGAAAATATGTATAAAAATTTGCTGAAGACTGATTATGATTTAAAATCGGCAGTGATAAATCTGAGATTACAGGAAAAACAACTGAAATGGTTTCGGGGTGGAGGAAGAACAGATATAAATTTAAGTGGTAGTTATAATTATTCTACAGATAGATCAACAGTTGGAGTAACTTTTTCTTATGACTTATTTGATGGAAGCCAGCGTGAATTTAACGAAAAGAATTTGAAAGACAATATACAGCTAGCTCAGGCAAATTTAGCAAACTTAAAAGAAAGCAAAAAATTAGTTCTGGAAAATCAATTAAGTTCTTTAAATGCTTCTCTTAATAAAAAGAAAAGTTCTATCTTGAAACTGGAAAATGCCGAAAACCAGTTTGAATTAGCCGGAGAGCAATATGATTCAGGTTTAATAACAAAAAAAGAACTTAAACAGCAGGAAATTTCATATCAGCAGAGTAAAATTTCTTATCAGGAGGCTTTAGATCAGCTTTTTATTGTAAAACTTGAATTAACAATGCTTATATATAATGATTATTTGGATATATTTAATAGGGGTGTTTTTAATGAAAAGAAATAGAAAGATAATTTTGGTTACATTTATTTTATTTGCTTTATTTAGTGCTGTAGCATTTGGCAATGGTTCGTATGAATTATTTCTTTTAAAGGCCAATGCGCAGGAAACGGGTGGAGGCCCTGGTATGGGGGCAGGTAGAGCAGATCAATCTAGTTTGGAAGAGAATGAAGAAATTGCAGTGGAAGTGGCAGAGGTAAAAAAGGATGATTTCTATCTATATTTAACCGAGAGTGCTCAGTCTGAAGCTTACGAAGAAGTTTTATTAACTCCAAGGGTTCAGGAAGTTGTTACTGAAGTGTTGGTCAGTGTTGGCGACAGTGTAGAAAGAGGAGAAACATTAATCAAAATGGATTCTCGCAGTAGTGAAATTAGTGTTATTCAGGCAGAAGCCTCACTGAAAAGTGCCAAAGCAAATCTTCAGCAGGCTTTAAATGGTCCTCGCAAAGAAGAATTAGCCAGACTCCAAGCTCAGGTTACTCAGGCAGAATCAGAACTTAAATTAAGAAAAGAAAATTATGAAAGACAGAAACAGCTTTTTGAGGAAGGTTATTTATCTCAAGAAGAAATAGATCAGGCAAATAATCAGTTAATAGCTGCTCAAAGCGGCTATCAATCAGCTTTGAAAAATTTAGAAATAACAGAAGCTGGAGCAACAGAAGAAGAAATTGATCAACTTGAAGCTCAGGTTACTCAGGCTGAAGCTCAGCTGGAATCAGCAAGATTAAGAATGTCATATACAGAAATTGCTGCTCCAATAAAAGGAATTGTAACTGAAATAAATGCTCAAAGAGGGCAGCTTTTGAGTGGGGGTACTGTGGCTATAGTCAGTAATCTTGATCGGATTAAGTTAACTGCTTATATTAGTGAAAAAAATGTTAATAATTTAATTATTGGAGAAGCAGTTAAAATTAATTTTACAGCTTTAGAAAGAGAATTTAGTGGAGAGATCAATAACATTTCTCCGAGAGCTGCAACTAATCGCAGAAGTTTTCCAGTAGAAATAATTGTAGACAACAATGATAATATAATAAAAGCCGGGATGACGGCTCAGGTTTCTATGCCAATTGATAGAGCTGAGGATTCTATAATCCTGCCGCAAAATTCTATTTTAGAAGATGTAAATGGCTACTATACATTTGTTGCTGTTAATGGTAAAGCAGAAAGAAGAAACATTCAAATTAAGCTGGAAAATGAAGATTTAGTTGCAGTTAGTTCCGGTTTAAAAGCTGGCGAAAAAGTTGTAACTCTGGGAAAAGAAAATCTTTCTGATGGCAGCAGTATTAATGTTGTCAATCGGGGGGATGAATAATGAAGATCTCTGATATTTCGGTAAATAGACCAGTAACAATAACAATGTTAATTCTGGCAGTAATCTTAATTGGGGGAATTGCACTTACCAGATTACCAATGGATTTAACTCCAGATATGGAAATGCCCTTTTTAATGATTAGAACTTCTTACAGTGGTGCAACTCCCGAAGAAGTTGAAGAACTTGTGACCAGACCTGTAGAATCAACAGTTGCTACAGTTGATGGCCTGAGCAACCTTAATTCAACCAGTAGAGAAGGTAGTTCAATGGTAATGTTAGAATTTGAATTTGGAACAAATCTAACTGAAGCCAAAAATGATATTCGTGACTTGATTTCCCGGATTGAAGCAAGATTACCTGATGGAGCAGATGAACCAAGAATAATGAGTTTTGATCCAAATTCGCAACCAATTATTGAACTTGCTGTAGCAGGAGGGTCAGCAGTTGAACTAAAGAAAATAGCAGAAGATAATATTCAGCCCAGATTAGAAAAAATTGTAGGAGTGGCATCGGCAGAAATTTCCGGTGGTCGGAGCAGAGAAATCCGAATTAATGTTGATCAGGAGCAGCTGGCAGCATATAATATTACTTTAAATCAAATTGCTGCTGCAGTAAGAGCCAGCAATCAATCCGGTGGTCTGGGAACTGTTATGGTTGGTAATGAAGAGCTTTCTGTTAGGGCTCTGGGAGAATTTGATGATTTTAGTGATTTAAGAGAAATTAAGATCCCAACTGCGGCAGGGGACGAGGTTCCCCTCACACTTTTAGCTGATCTTGAAGATGGCTACCAGGAAGTAAGCAGTATTAGCTATTTAAATGGTCAGGAAAGTATAGGGCTTTCTATTCAAAAACAGGGAGACAGCAACACTGTTTCTGTAGCCAATGAGGTTAAAAAGGCTGTAGATGAAATGAGAGAAGAAATACCAGGTGTTGATATTCAAATAACAAGTAATAATGCTGAATATATAGAGAATTCTATTTCCTCTGTGCTGCAGAATTTTATTATAGGTGGTATTTTAGCAGTAATTATTTTGTTTATTTTCTTAAGAAATTTTAGCAGTACTATTGTGATTGCAACAGCTATTCCAATTTCAGTACTGGCTACTTTTTCCCTGATGTACTTTGCAGATTTAAGTTTGAACCTGATTACTCTAGGGGGAATAGCACTTGGAGTTGGGATGCTGGTTGATAATTCTATTGTTGTTTTGGAAAATATATATCGGCATCGATCGATTGGCGTTGGGAGACTTGATGCTGCCAAAGAAGGTGCCTCGGAAGTAGCTACTGCAATTAGCGCCTCTACCTTAACAACAGTGGCAGTGTTTATACCAGTAATATTTATTGAAGATCTTTTAGCTCAAATTTTTACGCCTATGGCACTGACAGTTACCTTTTCGCTTTTAGCCTCTTTATTTGTTGCTCTAACTTTTATCCCAATGCTTTCTTCTAAAGCACTAAAGGTTAGTCAAAATGAATCAGATGAGAGTGTGAAAAATAAACGTTATATAAGATTTTATCAAAATATATTAAATAAATCTCTGCAGCACAGATATAAAATAATTTCTGTCTTTATTATTTTCTTTGTTCTGTTTGGAGTAGGAATAGCAGTTGACATTATTCCTTTAGAAACTGAATATATGCCTTCCTCTGATCAGGGTACAATTAGAGTTTTTGCAAGTATGACAGGTAATTCTACAATTGATTTAAATAATGACCTGGCCCAAAATCTTTATAATAGAGTAGAGGATATTCCGGAAATTGATATTTTAACCTCTCGGGTAAATAGCGGCAGGGTTAATTTAACTGTAGAATTGCTTCCACTTTCAGAAAGAGAAAGGGATGTTTCTCAGGTTGCTGAGGAAATTAGGAACAGGACAAAAAATATTCCTGGAGCTTCAGTAAATGTTTCTGCTATGACATCTATGATGGGCGGTAGAGGCGGTAGTGGAGGTACTGCTGTTGAAGCTCAAATTAAAGGTCCAGATTTAGACACCCTATTAAATTTGGGAGAAAAGGCAGAATCTTTGTTAGAAAAAATCGAAGGAATTCGAAATACTGATCTCAGTCTCGAAAAAGGGAATGAAGAGATTCATGTAAAAATTAATAAAACTCAGGCTCAAAACTATGGTTTTACAGATAGTGATATAATATCATATGTAAATATGGCTCTCAGTGGCAGTACAATAAGTCAGCTAACTGAGTCAGGAGAAGAAATTGATATTGTACTTAAACTTCAAGATTCGGAAAGCACCTCCCTCCGAAATCTTTCTGATATTAAACTATTTAGTACAAACGGAATAGGAGTTCCTTTATCACAACTTGCCTCAATTGATGAGGGTAGTGGATATTCTTCTATCGCCAGAGAGAATCAGCAGCGCTATATTTCAGTAAGTGCTGATATATTTGAACGGCCTTTAGGTGAGGTTCAGACAGAGGTAGAAAATGTTATGACAGAAAAATTACAGCTTCCATCAGGATATACAATAACATATGGTGGAGAAGCAGAAGATATGGCAAGTTCATTTTCTCAATTATTTACTGCTGCAGTACTTGCTATAATTCTAGTTTATATGGTAATGGCTTCTCAGTTTGAATCATTGATCTATCCATTTGTAATTATGTTTACTGTACCCTTATCTATAGTTGGTGCTGTGTTGGGACTTATAATAACAGGAACACCTCTAAGTGTTAATGGATTAATCGGAGCAATAATGCTGGTAGGAATTGTGGTTAATAATGCAATAGTAATGATTGATTATATCAATAATCGCAAAGCATATATGAACAGAAAAGAAGCTATTTTAGAAGCTGCTCCAATTAGGCTGCGTCCAATTTTAATGACAACATTGACTACAACTCTGGCGCTGGTTCCTCTTGCCCTGGGAATTGGAACAGGTGCCGAAACCCAGCAGCCTATGGCAATAGTTGTAATTAGCGGACTTTTATTTTCTACCATCTTGACCCTGATTATTATTCCAGTTGTTTATGATATTGTTGATGAAATCAGAAAGAGATTTGTTAACTGGTTAAGAAAAATAGTTCATAAAGAAGAGGCAGAAGAGTAAAAGTTAAATAATAAATTCACAAATAAAACAAAAAGGATTTAGCCAATAAATCTTGAATATTAATTAAAGAGGTAAAAAAAGTTATTAAATTGAATTTAATTAATTGGGGGTAAAAAAATGCAGTACAGAAAGATGGGTAAACTTGATGTAGAAGTTTCTGCTCTTGGTTTTGGGGCAATGAGGATGCCGATCATTGGAGATGATTCTTCCAATATTGATGAAGAAGAAGCAATTAAAATGATTCGTTATGCAATTGATAATGGTGTTAATTATGTTGATACAGCCTGGCCCTATCACCAGGGAGAAAGTGAGATTGTTGTCGGAAAAGCTTTAAAAGACGGTTATAGAGAAAAAACTTATCTGGCAACAAAATTGCCAATCTGGGAAGTTGAGGAGAAAGCTGATCTGGATAAATATTTAGATAAGCAGCTGGAAAAACTTCAGGTAGAAAAGATTGATTTCTATCTCTTACATGCCTTAAATGCAGAACGCTGGCAGAAAATTAAAGACCTGGATATTATTGAATGGGGTAAGAGAAAAAAAGAAGAAGGTAAGATTGAATATCTTGGATTTTCTTTCCATGATAACCATGATGTCTTCGATGAAATTATAGAAGGTCATGACTGGGATTTCTGTCAGATTCAATATAATTATCTGGATACAGAATATCAGGCAGGAATGGCTGGACTCAAAAAGGCTTATGACCAGGGCACAGCAGTAGTGATTATGGAACCAATTCGCGGCGGTTGGCTGGCTCAGGAACCACCGGTAGCTGCAAAAGATTTATTTGAATCAGAAAATAAAGAAAGAACTCCTGTGGAATGGGCTCTACACTGGATATGGAGCCAAAAAGAACCGGGAGTTGTTCTGAGTGGAATGAGTAATATGCAGCAGTTAAAAGAAAATCTAGCAACAGCTTCTGAATCAGAAGTAGGTTTATTGAGTGATTCTGAATTTAAAATGATGGAAAAAGCAGCTGAAGAAATGAGAGGACCAATTACCTGTACCCGCTGTGAATACTGTCTTCCCTGTCCGGAAGAAGTTAATATTCCAGAAAACTTCTTTAAATTTAATCAGGCTAAATTAATGGATAAGGGAGAAAAAATGGCTGAAGAATACTTTAAAATGGATGAGACAGCCAGAGCGAGTAATTGTGTAGAATGTGGACAGTGTGAACCCCAGTGTCCCCAGAATCTTGATATAATTGATTTATTAAAAGAAGTTGACAGTTATTTTGCGGAGATTGCTTAAATGAATAAAAAATAAATTAGATATAATCTAAGTTAGCTTTAATCAAATTATAAAGCTAAATTGTTATTAACCCGGTAGAATAATATTCTATCGGGTTTCTTTTATCTAATAAAAGAGTTATAATTAAAGAAAGAGAATTGTGACTAATAAGGAGGGTAAATTATGAGAAAATTTTTACTTTTTTAGTGTTATTTTTAGTTCTCAGTATTATTCTGCAGCCAGCAACATATGCAGAGGATTCAGGGGAATCAAAAGGCTACAGCAATTCTGCTGAAATTGAATAAGAATTTTCTGCTCCGGGGAGATTTTATTTTTCTCGGAATTTTTTTGTCTAAAAAATTACAAAAAATCACTTGACAAATCAATTTAATAAGATTATACTATGAGTGTACCAGTTAACTAGTGCACTATCAAATTTGACTGAAAGGAGGTAAGAGATGGATATTAATTTCGATGCAGCCTATCCGATTTACGAACAGGTTATAGAGGAAATAAAAAAAGAGCTGGTTAGAGGAGAACTAAGACCGGGAGAAAAATTACCCTCACAGCGGAAATTGGCCAAAAAAATTGAAGTTAATCCCAACACTGTCCAGAGAGCATATAGGGAAATGGAACAGCGGGGACTTGTTGAAACTAAAAGGGGAAGAGGTACTTTTATAAAGGATGATGATCAAGTAATGATAGAAATCAAAAAAGATATGGCAGACACAGCTGTTAAAGAATTTATAGATGAGATGATTTCGCTTGGATTTAAAAAAGATGATATTCTGGAAAAAATAAATAGAAATTTAAAGAGGAGGGATCAAGATGAGTGAAAATATAATAGAAATTAGTGGAGTAAAAAAGAAGTTTCCCGGAGTTGAAGCTCTTAAAGGAATTGATTTAAATATTCCAGCTGGAATGATCACTGGAATTGTAGGTCCCAATGGGAGTGGGAAATCAACTCTGCTTAAAATAATCTCTGGTTTAATTGTTAAAGACAGTGGTCAGATAAAAATTAATAGAAAAAATAAATATCAGCATTTGATGCAGGATATTGCTTTTTTACCGGAGATTAATCATCTTTATAAGTGGATGACAATTTCTGAAATGATTAGATTTCACGAAGAACAGTACAGCGATTTTTCTCCTAAGAAGGCTGAAGAACTGCTAAATTTTATGAATTTAAAACTTGATCAGAAGATAAATAATCTTTCTAAAGGGATGGTTGCTAGATTAAAGCTTGTTTTAGTTTTAAGCCGCAGTGCAGCAGTCATTATTTTAGATGAACCTCTGGCCGGAATTGATCCAGCTTCCAGGGAGAGAATTTTAGAAACTTTAATTGGAGAATTTGATAGCGATAATCAGTCAATAATCCTTGCCACTCATGAAATAATAGAGGCAGAAAGGTATCTGGATCATGTAATTTTTATTGAAAATGGAAAACTACTGCTGTCAGCTAATGCTGATGATTTAAGAGCAGAAAAAGGTAAATCTATCAGAGAATTAATCGGGGAGGTATTTGAATGAAAAGCCTAATTTCCTTAATTAAAAAAGAGTTTAGACAGTTGAATATATTAATTATTGTTTCTACTTTGATTATAACAGTCTGGGAATGGTTTTTAATTAGTAGAAGTGAAAACTGGCCTCAGGGTTTGAGTTTTGGACTTGGCTTTATTCCATTATTTTTCTTACCAATGATAATGCTTTTTTTGGCCTATAACTCTTATCGAAGTGAGTGGGGGAATAATACAATTTATTTATTGAAAATTTTGCCCCGTAAAGGATACGAAATTAATTTTGCCAAGTTTTTTCCTGCTTTTAGTTATTATTTAATTTTGAGTGGGGCTCTGATTTTGGTCAATATTTATTTTCATCAGGGATTTTTAGCAGGAGTATTTCGTCAAATTCCGGAAACACTGGGAAGAGAAGTTTTTAAAGAATTTCTTGTTTTAGCTTATATAACCTATCTAATAAGTGGGATTCAGATTTATTTAATAACTCAGTTTTCCTATCTGGTGGCTACATTTTTTAATCGTTTCAGGCTTTTAATTAGTATTCTGGTTTTTATTTTAAGTCATTATCTCATTTTAAGAATTGGGGGATTTTTAAACTATCTCTTTAACTGGTTGCCTGATCTACCTATAACAATTTTTACAGAAAGTCCTGCTGGAGTCAGTGAATCTACAATATATATTGGTTCAGCACCATTTATAGTAATTGTTTTGATGATGGTGGGCCTCTTTTTCTTAAATTCACGTTTGCTTGCTTCTGATGTCGATGTTTAAAAGGAGGAAAAAATGAGCAGAAAAAAATTTGTAACTTATCTTTTAATAATTTTAACGCTGGTGATGATTGCTGATATTAGATATGTAAGATCTGACAATCATTTATTTCAGGGTTTTATTACTGAATCAATAGAAGATTTAATTAAAACGGAAGGGACTTTTTTCCAGAATAGCTTTGATAGTGATAGTATAAAGGCAGAAAAAGATGGCAGTCTGGTTCTTGATTACAACTTTTTGAATGAAAATAAAGAAGTTAGAACTTTTTATTTAAAAAACGATTTTGGTAGTATTGATTTAACGGGAACTCAAAATCAAGAAATAAATATTGATTATACACTCAAGGTTCATGCTGAAGATAAAGAAGCTGCAGAGGAGTTTATCAAAGATTTAGAAGTAATTTATAATCTTCGGGGAGATAAACTGGAGATAGCCCTTAATAAGAGTCAGACTTCTACTCCTGACTTGATTAATGTGGTAGAAATTGATTATAGAATTAGTATTCCAGAAAATTTAATGACAGATTTAAGAAATAAGTATGGGGCCCTAGATGTTTCAAGTTTAGATGCTGCATTAGAAGCCAGTAATCGTTATGGAAGTACAAATATTGATAATATTTCCGGTAGAGTGGAAGTTGATTTAGACTATGGTGAGGCCAGAATTACTAATCTTGCTTCAAGTTTAAATTTAGAATCAGCCTATACAGAAAATACAGTTAGAAATATAGAAGGAGAGTTTAAACTAGAAAGTGCTTATGGTTTTAATAGAATTCAGAATTTAGCTTCTGATCTAATAATAAATAGTCGTTATGGAGGAGCCGAAATAAGTGAAGCTAAAAATATCGACATTAACAGCCGTTATACTGGCTTTAGCTTTGAAAATATCAGTGGTAAAATAACTGCAGATATTGAATATGGAGATTTAAGATTAAAAAATATCTCTGATCTAGATTTTGAATTACAGTATGCTGACTGTACAATTGAAAGGCTTAAAGATTACGAATTATATAATTATGATCTCAAAGTTGAATATGGTAATATAGCAGCTGATCTGGGAGGAGTAAATTATGAAAATAAGAAGGAATTGGTTTACCGAGGAAGCAGAGCGGAACACAATATATCTATTAGTTCCGAATATGGAGATATATTAATTAAATAGCTTTTGTTCTTAGCAGGCAGTTTATGATATAATTAAATTGCCTGATAGGAGTTGATTGAAGTGCTAAATAAAAAAGTGAAATTAATTTATAACCCAGCAGCAGGAGATAGAACTTTTAATTCTTATTTAGATCAGTTTTTAAAGCTGTTTCAGGCTGCTGGATTTAGAGTAGATATTTATAGAAGTATGGAACCAGGAGATTTTAAAAAAGGTCTGGAAAATATTGATCAGAGTTATGAAGCTATAATTGTTGCAGGTGGAGATGGATCTGCCAGCGAAATGGTTGATTTAATGCAGAAAGAGCAGATTGATCTTCCGTTGGGAATTATTCCGGCAGGGACTGCCAATGACTTTGCTTCTTTTCTGGGAATGACCCAGAATATTGAAAACAGTATTAAAAGAATTCTGGACTGGAAAATTAAAGAAATTGATGTTGGTCGGGTTAATAAAAGATATTTTTTAAATGTTTGTGTGGGAGGTATTATTTCTCAGATTGCTCACGGCACAGAAACTGAAATGAAAAATAGACTGGGAAAAGTTGCCTATTATTTGCAGGGGTTAAAAGAGCTTCCTAATATCAAGTCAATGCAGCTTGAAATTGAAACTTCAAGGGAAAAAATTGAGGGAGAATTTCTGGGTTTTTTTATTTTTAACAGCAAAGATGCTGGGGGCTTTAAAAATATAGCCAAACTGGCTTCGATAGATGATGGTTTATTTGATCTCTTAGCAGTCAAAACTGGCAATATTTTAAAATTGAGTACAGCAGCAGCTGATTTATTTAATGGTAAAGAGATTAAAAATAAGAATTTAATTTATCTTCAGGATAATTATTTTAAAATTACACTAAAAAACAGCAGTAGAGATGAGCACTGTGATATTGATGGAGAGAAAGGTCCTGCTTTTCCCTTAGAAATTGAACTGATTCCAGCTGCTCAAAAAGTTTTCACAGCTTAAGCAATTATAATGCAGGAAAAGTGATTTAAATCGCTAATTATATATTAAGCTAATAAATTTGCCCTGCTGCCAGGTAAGAGCCTCTCTCGTTATATAGAGAGGTTTTTGCCATTTAAGCTAATTATGAGCAGCTAAAATATTTAAGTCAAAGGAGATTGAAGATGATAAAAAAGATTTTACTTTCTATATTATTAATAACTTTCTTTTTTTCAGCAGCAACTGCAGCAGCAGAAAAAGAAATCGAATTCTGGACAATTAATCTAAGCCCCAAATTTGATGACTATTTTGTAACCAAAATAAAAGAATTTGAAACCCAAAACCCGGGACTTAAAATTAAATGGGAGGACGTTAATTTTTCCACTATTAATCAGAAATTACGCCACCAACTGGCAGCAGGAGAAGTTCCTGATCTGGTTAATCTCTCACCACAGCTAATGGCTTCTCTGCTTGAGGATAATCTTTTGTTCCCGGTATCAAGTTTAAAGCAAGATTACAGCCAGTATTATTATCCCCGACTCTGGGAAAATGGTTATTATCAGGGAGCTTACTATGCTTTTCCCTGGTATCTTAGTTCAAAATTGATGGTATTTAATCAGGAAATTTTTAAAATTGCAGGTCTTAATCCTAACCAGTTAATTGAAGATCAAAATCAGTTATTTCAACTTGCAGAAACTATAACTAAGAAAACAGGGGTTTATGGTCTGATGCCCCAGATCAAAATTGAGCAGGAATTTATTGAGGCCGGAATTGAGTTGTTTAAGGAAGATAATGGACAGCTTAAGGCTGCTTTTAATAATCAAAAAGCAGAAAAAATAATTTTAAAATATCAACAGCTCAGAAAAAAAGGAGTAATTCCCGCTGATACACTAAGTTCGGGTTTTAATATTGCTCTCGAACGTTATAAGAATAATGAACTGGCAATTTTATTTACAGCACCTCAATTTTTAAAAGAAATAGCAAATGACTCTAAATACCTAAATGATGTAACAAAACCGGCAGTAATTCCCCCGGCTGGTGAGGGGGTAATCAATGCTGCTTTAATGAATCTGGTTATTCCTAAGGCTTCTGAAAATAAAATTGAAGCAGCTAAATTTGCTCAGTTTATTACTTCTCTCAAATCACAGTTAAAATTTTCGACCCAGGCTTCAGTATTACCATCTGCTGTTATTCCAGAAGAAGATCTGGAACTACTTCAGGAAAAAATAAGAGATAAAGCAGGGGATATATCTTTAGAAAATGAAGCTCAAATAATTTTACGAAAGCAGTTATTTAGGAATCAGGATTTAACCCTTATGCATCCTGATGCAGCTGAACTACTTAAAGTAATGAATGAACAATTTGCCCGGGCTTTTGCCGGTAAAATTTCTGCCAGAGAGGCTCTTAATATTATGGAAACTAAATGGAATCAGATTTTAACAGAGGAGAATTTAAATGATTAAAAAATTGAATTTTATTTTTTTGGTATTGATAATTATACTTGTTTATTCTCTTAATTCAGCAGCTTATTTTAAACCAGAAGTTTATCGCAGTTCTCTGTTGAAAATTCGAGCTGCAGAAAGATCTTTAAATAACCTGGATAAAAAAATGAATAGAGCTAAATCTGATTTCAAAATATTTTACCAATCTGAAATTGATGATGAGCTCAAAAAAATCGATGCGTATTATCAGCAGCTGCAGCAGGCATACAAAAATAATAATGATTTTGAAGTCGATAGAATATCTAAAATAATAATTAGATTTTCAAATCAGCTTCTTTTAAAAACTACGGAATCAAAGCCTGTGCAGCTGCGTGGATTCTGGTTGGATAGTGGTACTTTTGCTAAAACCGGCGGCCGATCAGGGGTTCAGAAACTTCTCAATCAGGCTCAGAAGGCTAATTTTAATGTCATTTTTCCGGAAACATTTTATAAGGGAATGTCTGTAATTGCTGATAATGAATTATTTTTTCAGGATCCGCGTTTTAAAAATTGGAAGGAAGATCCACTAAAAGTTTTAATCGAAGAAGCAGCAGCAAGAAATATGGAAGTTCATCCCTGGGTCTGGGTTTTTAATGAAAACACAGCTGGAAAACCAGGACGGATATTAGAAAATAATCCGGATTGGGCTAATAAAAATAAAGAAGGAGAGGTAGTAAGTTATCATAATTCTACCTGGCTTTCACCTGCAAGAGAAGATGTTAGAGAATTTTTGCAAAAGAGATATGCTTATCTGGTAAAAAATTATAATATTGATGGAATTAATCTGGATTATATTCGTTTTCCAGAGGAATATCGAGGTAGTTTTGGTTATGATCAAATTAGTGTTGAAAAATTTAAAGAAAAAACCGGACTTGATCCTTTTACAATTAAAAGTGGTAGTGCAGAATTTTCTATCTGGAATCAGTACAGAGAAGATTTAATTACTCAAATGGTAAAAGAAACCACTAAACAATTAAGATTAATTGATCCAAATTTAAAGATTTCTGCTGATGTAATTCCGGGAAGAGAAGAAGCACGTTATCGAGCTTTACAGAACTGGTCTCTCTGGCTTAAAAATGATTACTTAGATTTTGTTTTACCAATGACCTATACAGAAAATTTATTTTCTGAGCTCAGAAGTTGGATTAAAGAAGATCGCAGTCAGATTAAAAAGCCATTATATGCCGGTGTTTCAGTTTTTAAGTTGAGCTCAGAACAGTTAATTGCTCAAATAGAGGAGATTAATCAGATCAATCCTAACGGTGTTTCTTTATTTGCAGCAGCTCATTTAACAGAAGGAGATTATCAGAGACTGGCTCAGGGAGTTTTTTCTGTTCCAGCATTATTACCCGATAAAAATAAAAGAGAATCTTTGGCTAAAATGCAGGATTTTATCTTGAAAAGGTTAAATATTATAAAAGAAGCAGAAGCAATTGAAACCGATGATTTAATAAAGATAAGGACTTTTCTCAATCAAATTTGCAGTAAAGCTACAAAAGCAGACTTTAATTTTTTAGATTATGTCGAAAAAAATAATCTTAATCTTTCTGAAAAAGTAACAGGAGTGCTGGAAAAGGATTTTAACTATTTAAAAGATATTATAAACTTATATTAAAATCTCAAATTTTTAGGCAGGGGTGATAAAATTGAAAAGTTCTTTTACTGTTGGCCATCTGTTTGGAATACCTGTTAAAATTCACATTAGTTTATTAATAATCCTCCCCTTTTTTGCCTGGGCTTTTGGCAGTAACATAATTTATCTGACTGAAAACACCGATATTGCCAGAAGACAGTTAATTTTAAATCCTTATTTACTAGGTTTTATAATGGCTGTAATGCTTTTTATCAGTATTTTAATTCATGAGCTGGCTCATTCGCTTGTAGCCAGAACTAAAGATGTGGAAACTACTGATATTACTTTAATGCTTTTTGGTGGGCTGGCTAATATTGAGGAGATATCTAAGGATCCAAAAGATGAAATGAAAATTGCAGCCAGTGGACCACTTACCAGTCTGCTGCTTGGTCTAATTTTTATTTTTTCAGGCAGCTATGCTCCAGATTTTATTTTAGAAGATTTAAGGTTAATAGTTTTATATACCGGTCAGTTAAATATATTTTTGGGGATTTTTAATCTGTTACCTGCTTTTCCATCTGATGGTGGAAGAATTCTGCGGGCATTTATTGCTCAAAGAACATCATTTAGAAGAGCAACTGAGATTGCTTCTAAATTTGGCAAAGGATTTGCCCTGATGTTTGGTATTTTAGGTTTTATGAGTGGTAACTTTCTCCTAATATTTATTGCCTTTTTTATTTATATTGGTGCTTCTCAGGAACACCAGTTTAGCAATATTAAAAGTGCTCTTTCTGATCTTAAAGTTAAAGACTTAATGACTGAAGAAGTTAAGACTGTACCGGCAAATATGAGTGTGCATCGTTTAATTGAAAAAATGTTTAATGATAAGCATTCGGGATTTCCTGTTTTGAGAGATGACCAGGTTGTTGGTATTGTTACTATGGAAGATGCTCAAAAAATTCCACAGGATGAATATCATAATACCCCGGTGCAGACTATAATGAATAAGGAATTGCACTGTGTAAGTGAGAATGATGAACTTTATGAAGCTTTCAAACTGCTTTTCCAAAAAGATATTGGCCGACTTCTGGTAATGGACGGAGAAGAACTGAGAGGTATTATTACTCGTTCGGATGTGATGACAGGTCTCAGAGTAAGACAGCTAGAAAATATCGAAAAAAAGGAGTAATTTGATGATTTATTTTAAAAATTATCTAATAACATTTATTATTTTTCTTGTCATTGATTTTATCTGGCTGGGTGCAGTGGCCAGGAATCTTTATCGTAATCAACTTGGATTTTTAATGAAGGAAAACTTTAATATGGTTGCTGCTCTGATTTTTTATCTGCTCTTTACAGCTGGTCTGGTTTTCTTTGTCCTCAACAGAGCACTTGCTATTTCCAGCTGGCAGTATGCTTTATTTGCCGGTATGTTTTTTGGTTTAATAACTTATTCAACTTACGATTTGACTAATTTAGCAACAATTAAAGACTGGCCCTTAATGATAACAATTATAGATTTAATCTGGGGCAGTTTCTTAGGAGGTTTTACTTCTTATTTAAGCTATCTAGTTATTAATTATTTTAAATAATTTTTTTAAATTCATATTTCCTTCATAATTTACTCCTATAATTAAGTCAGAAGTTAAGAAAATCATCTAATAACTATTAAGGAGTGAATGAAATATGAAAAAAATATTTACAGTTTTACTGGTGCTGGTCTTTGTAATGACAGGTTTTACAGGTGCAATTTTTGCCCATGGTGCTCAGTCAAAAATGGGTCCTGGAGGTCAATCTTTTTATAATAGAGATAGAGACGATGTTGGAGTAGGTTATAATAGAATTGACTTAAGTGATGAACAGATTAATCAAATTGCTGATTTAAGAAATGAATTTTATAATGATACTGAAGAATTAAGAGATCAATTAAGAGACTTAAATCGTCAACTTAGGGATCTAGAATTTAGAGGTGCTTCTAATGCTGAGATTGGTAAAACAGAAGATCAGATTGAAAAAGTGTTGACTCAGCTGGATGAAAAAAGAATTAATAATCAGGAAAAAATAGAATCTGTTTTAACAGAAGAACAGCTTAACTTGATTGAAGAAAATCGTTTAAATTATGAAGAGCGTTTCCAGAATCGTTTTAATAATGATTTTGGCCCTGGATTTCGAATGAATTATGGCAGAAATGGCTATTCAGATTTTGATGATTTTCATTATGGTATGATGGGTGGTATGATGGGAGGAGCTTTTATGGGCGGCAGGTATGACAGTTTTGGTACTCCCGGAGCTTATAATGGAAGAGAATTTGGTTATGGAGCTGGCTGGTGTCATTAAGTTAAAAAAATCAAATAATTAATTAAAGAACAAAAAAGGCCGGGGTTATAATCCCGGCCTTTAAATTAGATATTAAATATTTTAAATTAACATTTAGAACATTTAATTTAAAAGATCACTTAAATCAATCTTAATATCGAACTGTATATCAACTCCACTGTCATCATTTTTCTGATCTTCATTATAATCATCATTAAAGTCATCATCTTCTAAATCATGGTATTTTTCTTTTAATTCTTCGTAAACATTATCTCGAGTTGCTCTTTGTCCTCTGCCTTCTTTCTGGATAACTCTGCCAGTATTTAAATTTTTGTAATAATAACTATATTTATTATTAGCATGATGAACTTCAAGCATTTCTATCATATTACGATCTCGATAATAATACTCATATTTTTTATTTTTAATTTCTATTTTTTCTTCGACTCCGGTCCGATTATTATTATATTTATAATCATAATTGTTACCACGTACTTTTAATACTTCTGTTCCCCCATTGAACTTATATTTTTTATCATATTTTTTACTATTAAAAGGAGGGAAATGTCTTTCACGGTATGGATGTCTAAAACGGATAAGATCATCATCAAAAATTATTGCTGGCATACCAAAATAACGGTGAAATTCATTAATTCTTTCTCTATTTCGAATCATTCGGTCCAGCTCATCCCGATCAAGTATTTTACCAGAGTTGCTGTAGTAATAGAGTATCAAGCTGATATCTTTACTATTCAGTCCAAGTCTTGCCATGTATTCAATATCTTCACTATCAACATCTTTAAAAACTCTAATCAATAACTGTTTATCAAAATCATCCAGTCCAGCTGCAGCAGCAGAAATTGAATTAAAAAGAAGTAATATAAATAAAATAAAAATAGTAGCTTTTTTAAACATATTATCTCTCCTCCTGAAATTAATCTTTAAAAGAAGCCTTTATCTATATTATATTCTCAATTAATCTCTTTTACAATGATGAAAGTGTGATATTTGAAAAAGCATTGAATATGTAATAAAATATAATCAGTATTATTATTATTTATATATTTGAAAGAGGAGTGAAAAAATGATCTGGAGAGATGAGTATAAAATTGGAGTAGAACTGGTAGATAAGCAGCATAAGGAACTCTTTAGTCGCCTGGGAGATTTTATTCAGACTGTCAGAAGTGATAAAGAGAAGGCTGAAAAAAAAGAAGAAGTGGAAAAAACTTTGAATTTTATGGGCGAATATGTTGTGACACATTTTGATGCCGAAGAAGCGTTACAGAAAAGGTACAATTATCCTGATTACGAAAAACACCATCAAATTCATGAGGATTTTAAAGCCGAAGTTGCAGATTTTCAGCATCAGTACAGTAAAAATGATTATGATGAAGATTTTCTACTGGAATTTAGTGGTAGGCTCTTAACCTGGTTGATTAATCATGTTGCCTCAACTGATCAGGATATTGGAGAACATATAAATTCTGCTAAAGAGAATGAGGAGGAAAGTAAGTAATGGATGCAAAATACTTAAATCCAATAATTGCAGCAACTGATTCAGTTTTTCAAACTATGCTTTCATTAGAACCTAAAAAGAAAGAAGTTTCAATTCAGGAAGACTTAGTGACTGATAAAGAAGCAAATGTAATTATTGGTATGACAGGAGATATCAAAGGATCTATTGTATATAGTTTTTCCAGTGAGATGGCTTTAAAAGTTGTGGAAGCCATGTCAGGGATGGAGATGCAGAAGCTTGATAAATTTGTAACTTCAGCTATGGGAGAACTGGGGAATATTATTAGCGGTAAAGCTACAACTGGTTTAACAGCACAGGGGTTGAGTTGTGACATTGCACCACCACAGATTGTAACAGGTAAGAATATCAATATCAGTTCTGAAGCAGATAAGGTATTGATGGTTAAATTTAATACTGAACTGGGAGAATTTGATGTTGGATTTTCGATTAATTAGTTTTTAAAGGCTCCTGTGGGGGCTTTTAAACACTTATCGATGGAGGCAGAAATTATGGAAGAAGTTTATGAATATAATAAATATAGATTTTTAGAAAAACTTTATACTCCGATTGGAATTTTTATGGCAGGTATTTTACTGCAGTTTTTTTATCCTGGCATTGGGCTTTATCAGCGAATTTTAATATATCTTATTTATTTATCAGGTGTTTTATTATTTGCATTTGAGGCATTACCTATAATAAAGAGCACCTATCAGGTCTGGAATAAAAAAATTGTTTTAACTAATAGGACTATTGTAGTTAAGGGTGATGATCATTTAAAAACTAAAATTGTAAATAGAAAAGATATTGAGCGGATAATTTTTAGATCTTTACGGGGAGAGGATATAGAAATTCCTCATTTTCAAAAACTGGAAGACATTGATGATAAATTATACGAACTTGCTGGGCGTAAATTGATCATTGAATATAAAGCAGAAACTGCAGATAATGAATTGGTAGTTTACTTAGAATTATTACCAGAGGACTTTTTAGAAGAATTTATCAAATGGTACCAGGCCGATATAGCACTAAAATAAATTATGCCTGAAGATCTTCTATGTTATAGAAAAATGAAAGAATTTCTGCAATAACAGTGTACAGCTCTTCGGGGATTTCATCTCCTATATTGAGTTCAGCCAGAACCTGAACAACATCTTTATCTTCTTTGATAGGGATGTTTTCCTGTCTGGCTTTTTTTATTATTTTTTCAGCAATGCTCCCCTTCCCACTTGCAATAATTCGGGGAGCTTGATCAGTATTCTGATCATATTTAAGTGCTACGGTTTTTTTAGTTTCAGATTTATTTTTATTTACTGTCATCTAAATTACCTCATTTCAGAAAATATAAGATTATTAATTAAAGTATAAATTAGTGAGATTTTGATATTTAAATTTTAATATCTATATGTCTGTAATTGCCATTATCATCAAACTCATTCAATTCATTTAGAATTAAATTATTAAAAAAATCATCTCTTTCTGATTTCAAATTAGAAAAGTTTTTGATGCGAAAACTGTTAATAGTAAAACCTTCATTTTTTAGATTTGACTGCAAACTGTTAAAGTTTGCTTCAATTAGATCTGCCGTTTGAGCACTTTCTGTAAAAATAGTTGTATTAATGTTTTTTTGATCCACATTTATTTTAGTTTGAATAGGACCAATATTTTCGAATTCTAAAATAAAAGATATATTATATCCTTTTTTGGCTTTTTTATTTTCAGATTCACCATTTCGATCTTCTTCAATTTTTAAAAGTAGAGAAGAAAGTTTGTTATTTGGAAGTTGGACTGGAATTTCAAGTGCCAGCATTAGAGGTGTATTTTGGCTCTGCTGTTGTAAATTGATAAGTTTCTGTCCTAAAATATTATCTGCAATTTTTTCTTCGTTTTCCCCTCCAGTTCTATTGAAAAGAGAAAGAATCTGATCCGAAATTTTACTATGAGCAGACAGAGATTCAGCAATATTCTGGGCTGGATTGTCTAAATTTACTGCTGATTCATTTCTATTTAACAGAGGAGAATTCTGCTGATTTAAATTAGTAAAAATCTGGTTTTTATTAGTTAAACTTTCAGTGAATTGACTTATATTCTGCTCAAATTTAGCTGCAGTTTCTTTAATCAGATTTTCAGATAAAGGCAGCTTATTATTTTCTAAAAAAGCAAAAGCTTTTACTAAAGATAGTTTTTCCGAGCTGGATTCGACATTATTATGTGTCAAAAAATTATTTAAAATTTTAAGCGTATTTCGGTCAAAATCTTGGTTGAGTCTGTTAAGATTATTTAAAATGATATTCTTAAATTCCTGGTCCAGCTGACTAAAGTTATTTAAAATTTGAGGATTAAGATTGTTATTCGTCTGGTCTGTAAAGTTATTAACTGTAGTTTCCGAATTCTGGTTTATAAAATTAAGATTTGTTTTAGGACCAGTTTCCTGGTTTACTGTATTTTGATTCTGCTGATCTAAATTATTAATATTATTGAGAGAGTTTTTAAGCTCAGTTATATTTAATTGGGAAAGCAGATTATTAAGCTGATTTGAAGAAAGTTGATTGTCTGAATTTATAAACTGTTCAAGTATAGATCCTAAATTTCCATTATTACTAAAAACAGAACGCAGTGCATTAACAAACTTCTCTGAAAATGGGAGGTTATTACTTTCCAGAAAAGCAAAAGCTTTAATCACAGCCATTTTATCTTCTGCATTTGTAGCCGGATTATCTCCTAAATATTGAATTAAATTTGCCACAGTTTTTTCAGTCAAGGGCATTTCCATTTTAGCCCAGCTATCCAGAAGCATTTTTTGACTATCATCTTCTAGAGAAGCAAGAAGACGAAAAATTTCCGGCAGTAGTTCAGCATTTTCACTTTTGCCCTGGCTTTCATCGGTAGTAATATTATCAGTATTTAAAGCCTGTCTAAGTATTCCTATATCAAGTTTTCTAATCGGTGCCAGACCATTTAAGTCCATAAACTTCACTCCCGGTATTTAATAATCAATTGTTTTATTCTTTTGCTTATTCTTTATTTCTATAAAATTGATTGAAATCCTTTAAAATCTCATATATTATTATAGCAGAGACAACAATTATTTTTAGTAATTGTTATTGGAAAGAAAATTATAACTTAACTGTTATTTATAGATTATTAAAATTTGGATAAGGAGGTTAATTTATGTCTGAGAAATGTGGAAACTGTGGTTGTGGTTCTCAAAGCCCAAATAACTGCGGTGGCAGTCAGTTAACAGAGGAAGAATTAGCTGAAATTTTAAAAGAAAAATCAGAACACAGCAGGAAATACAGTGTTGAATATAGAATTAAACTGCAGGAAATGGAATGTAAGGCTGAGGTGTTAATTGAACGGATTAAAGCTTATACAGGAGTTGTTGATGCGGTAGAATTTACAGAAGAGGAATTAATAATATCCTATGATGACCGTCTAATAACACCGGCTGAAATTTCAGATTTAGTTCACTAAAAGAAAAGAGGAGATTTAGATGAAAAGTCACGAGATTGATTATGAGATTATTGGTGATGATATGCAGGTTGTGGAAGTTGAGCTGGATCCGGAAGAAACAGTTATTGCTGAGGCTGGAGCAATGAACTGGATGGATAATGGCATTTCTTTTGAAGCAAAAATGGGAGATGGAACTGAGGTTAATAATTCTATTCTTGGTAAAATATTTGGAGCAGGTAAGCGAGTAATTACTGGAGAATCAATATTTATGACTCATTTTACCAATAAAGATTACGGGAAGAAAAAAATTGCTTTTGCAGCTCCCTATCCTGGTAAAATTATTGATCTTGATCTGGCAGCATTACCTCAAAACCAGTTTACCTGTCAAAAAGATGCTTTTTTATGTGCTGCTCTGGGAACTAAGGTAGATATCACATTTAACAAGCGCTTCGGTACTGGTTTGTTTGGAGGCGAAGGTTTTATTCTGCAAAAATTAAGTGGAGATGGCAAGGTCTTTGTTCATGCAGGTGGTACAGTAGTCAAAAAAGAATTAAGGAATGAAAAAATTAAAGTTGATACCGGCTGCCTGGTTGGGTTTACAGCTGGTATTGATTATAATATTGAAAGAGCAGGAGAATTGAAGTCTATGCTCTTTGGAGGCGAAGGTTTATTTCTGGCTACTCTTCAGGGTACAGGTACAGTTTATTTGCAGAGTCTGCCTTTTTCCAGACTTGCTGATAGAATTATCAAAAGTGCTCCCCGCCTTTCCGGGAAACAAAAGGGAGAGGGCTCTGTACTGGGACAAATTGGGAATATGCTTGATGGTGACAATTTTTAATTAAGTTGTAGTCCTTTTAACTTGCAAAGCCTTCCTTAATATTAGATAATATATATTAATACCTATAAAATTAATAATATAAGATAAATAAGGGAGGTAATATTATGTTGACTCTAAGAGAAATAAAGGCTAATCCTGATTTTCAGCATATGATTAAAGAAGCCAATCATTATCTTTCAGAAAAAGGTTATACAGAGCATGGTTTTAGGCATGTTAATTATGTCTCTGAAACTACAAGTAGAATTCTTAAAGAACTAGGTTTTGATAAAAAAACAGTAGAACTGGGAGCAATTACAGGCTATCTGCATGATATTGGAAATATGTTCAATCGTAAACATCATGGTATTTCTGGTGCCAATATAGTTTATACAGAATTAAGAAGAATAGGAGTTCCACTTGAAGATATAACTAAGATTACAACAGCTATAGCTAATCATGATGTAGAAATTGGTAAGGCTGTAAGTCCAATTACTGCTGCTTTAATTCTGGCTGATAAAAGTGATGCCCACAGAACAAGAGTTAATAAGAAAGATTCTACTTTTATTCATGACCGAGTTAATCTTGCAATTCGGGACTCTAAAATTTCTGTAGATCCAGAAGAAGAAACAATTACCTTAAGTATCGATTATGATTCCTCGATTAGTCAGGTAATGGATTATTTCGAAATTTATCTCTATAGAATGGAAATGTGTAAAGAAGCAGCTAAATATTTGGGCTGTAGATTCCGACTTTTAATTAATGAGCTCGAGTTATTGGGGCATGTTAATTATCAGGAGAAGTAGTATAAAAATAATCTAGTATAATTTTAATTAAGGAAGGTATTTATGTTTTATAAATTATTAATGATATTTATTCTTGTTCCACTTATTGAACTCTATTTTTTACTGGAAGTTAGTAAATTTATTGGTGTTTTTACAACTGTAATGATAATTATCTTTACAGGTGCAGCCGGAATCAGCATTGCAAAAAGGCAGGGTTACCAGGTTGTTAGTAATATTCGTTCAAATCTTAATCAGGGTAAGATGCCTACAGATGACTTAATCAGTGCTTTACTGATTTTAATTGGTGGTGTAACCCTATTAACTCCGGGTTTTTTAACCGACATTACAGGCTTTTTATTGATTTTGCCCGGTTCTAGGGATTTGATTGCGGCCCTGGTGAAAAAATATTTTCTTAAATATGTTAAAGAAAATAAGGTTGAAGTTCATTATGGAAGTCGATTTAATCAGAAAAAAAATAATCAGCAGACTAGTGATAAATATGCTGATTATCAGGATGATTTTATTGATGTAGAGGCTGAGAAAGTGGAAGAAGATGAAGATTTAAAATAAATAGAAAAGAGGAGCCCGATTTTTAAAGATCGGACTCCTCTTTTTTGAATTAATATTCAAATTATGCATTTTGATAGAGCAGACGATGTCTTAGATTGAAAATATGAGCAAAAGAATAATTTTCTTCTAGTTGCATTTCATAAATCAGCTTATTGGTCATGAGAACAGAAACTCTAAAAGCCGAAGCTATATCATCTTTAAAACTATATTCTCTCTCTAAAAATTCTTTGTGTTCTTTTTCAATAAAAGTCACTAGCATTGCATAAAAATATTTAAGCATTGTCAAATTTAAGTTATTGAGAAACTATACTATCTACAGAATATTCAGTCACACCCTTATCCTTT
>NZ_QPJF01000026.1:0-34108 GCF_003337665.1 Halanaerobium sp. ST460_2HS_T2 | reverse complement strand
CTTGTTCCCATCTCGAACACAAAAGTTAAGTCCTCCAGCGCCTATGGTACTGCATTGGTAACGATGTGGGAGAGTAGGTCGCTGCCGGTCCTTTTTTCCAAGCTTTGATGATTTTTATAATACTGGGGTGTAGCCAAGCGGTAAGGCACTGGGTTTTGGTCTCAGGACGCGTAGGTTCGAATCCTACCGCCCCAGCCATTTTAATTATAAATGATCATCATTATTTTGGGCCATTAGCTCAGTTGGCAGAGCACCTGACTTTTAATCAGGTTGTCGGAGGTTCGAATCCTCCATGGCTCACCATTGACGCGGGGTAGAGCAGTCTGGTAGCTCGTCAGGCTCATAACCTGGAGGTCATCGGTTCGAATCCGGTCCCCGCAACCAATTTAAAATATTATATTTTTTATATACATCAGGCAAAAATTACATGGTAATGATGCGGGAGTAGCTCAGTTGGCTAGAGCATCAGCCTTCCAAGCTGAGGGTCGCGAGTTCGAGTCTCGTTTCCCGCTCCATATAACATGGGTCTATAGCTCAGTTGGCTAGAGCATGTGGTTCATACCCACAGTGTCAGAGGTTCAAGTCCTCTTAGACCCACCATTTGTATTCATGGAGAGGTACCCAAGTGGCTGAAGGGGCGGGTTTGCTAAACCTGTAGCAGGGTATTTACCCTGGCGAGGGTTCGAATCCCTCTCTCTCCGCCATTTAATTTATGCCCTCATCGTCTAGGGGTCTAGGACACCAGGTTTTCATCCTGGCGGCAGGGGTTCGAATCCCCTTGAGGGTACCATTTTTGCGGGCGAATAGCTCAGTTGGGAGAGCACCTGCCTTACAAGCAGGGGGTCACAGGTTCGAGCCCTGTTTCGCCCACCATTTAAATAATGAAGTATATTGTTAGATTGGAAGAGATTCCTTTCTCGACATCTTACTTCCTACATCCAAATACGGAGGTGTAGCGTAGCGGTTTAACGCGCCGGCCTGTCAAGCCGGAGATCGCGGGTTCAAATCCCGTCTCCTCCGCCATTTTTTTGCCGATGTAGCTCAGTTGGTAGCAGCGCTTCCATGGTAAGGAAGAGGTCACCGGTTCAAATCCGGTCATCGGCTCCATTGACTTTTTTAAAGCCATGGGGATATAGCTCAGCTGGGAGAGCGCTACACTGGCAGTGTAGAGGCCAGGGGTTCGAATCCCCTTATCTCCACCAAATGAATTGTTATTCTGAGGTTGGAGGCTAAAAATTTTATAATTAATATTTGAATTAGGGATAGAATAGGATTTTATTAATATTAGCTTATTCCTACTTCTTATTTCCTACATCTAATCTGGAGGGGTGCCCGAGTGGTTAAAGGGAGCAGACTGTAAATCTGCCGGCGATGCCTACAAAGGTTCAAATCCTTTCCCCTCCACCATTAAATATGCGGGAATAGCTCAGTGGTAGAGCATCACGTTGCCAACGTGAGGGTCGCGAGTTCAAATCTCGTTTCCCGCTCCATTTGTTATTTTGCACCTAATAGGTGCTTTTTTTATTTAATACTAATTTTTAATATTCTGATAATTATTATTTGCTTTATTATTTTATCTTCAACTGCTATAATAATAGATAATTATATATAAGAATTGAGAATTGAGCATTTCAGCTAAAGCTGAAAAATATAATTTATGAGGTGTTAAAAATGCATGAAAAATTATTTACTCCAGGACCAACAGAAGTAAGAGCTGAGTTATTAAAAGAATTATCGACAGCACAGATTCATCATCGAACTGAAGAGTTTTCTAGTATTTACGATGATATCCAATTAAACTTAAAGAAACTTCTTTATACAAATAATCCCGTGTTTTTATTTTCGTCTTCTTCGACAGGTGCAATGGAAGCTGCAGTTACAAATGGGGTTAAAAACCGCTGTCTGAATTTTGTTAATGGTGCTTTTTCAAATCGCTGGCATCAAATCACTAAAAAAAATGGTGTTTCCTGTGATAAGGTCGAAATTCCCTGGGATCAGGCTGTAAAACCAGAATTGGTGGAAGAAAAACTTAATACCGGTAAATATGATGCGATTACTGTTGTTTTAAATGAAACTTCTACTGGTTTAATGAATCCAATTAAGGAAATAGGTGAGGTAGTAAAGAAATTTGATGATGTTTTATTTTTAGTAGATGCTGTTTCTGGAATGGCGGGGACGGAAATTAGAGTTGATGATTGGGGGATAGATATGTGTCTGGCTGGTGTACAGAAAGCCTTTGCTTTGCCTGCGGGTTTAACTGTAGCTTCTGTTAGTGATGATTTATTAAAAAGGGCCGAAGAGGTAGAAAGTAATAGTTATTATTTTAATTTACCTTTATTACATAAATATCATCTTCGTTCACAGACCAGAACTACCCCGGCAATTCCACAAATCTTTGCTTTGCAAAAGCAGTTAGATGATATAGTTAATAAGGAAGGGATTGAAAATCGTTTTGCCAGACATCGAGAAATGGCTGAGTTTGTTCAGAATTGGGCTCTAGAGTACTTTGATATCTATGCCGAAGAGGGATATTGGTCAAATACTGTTACCTGTATTGAGAATAATCGAGGAATTGATGTCAATGGTTTAATTAATACTCTTGTAGAAAAATATAATATTCGTATTGCTAATGGTTATGGTGATTTAAAAAATAAAGCCTTTAGAATTGGTCACATGGGTGATTTAAGTTTAGCTGATATTAAGGGGTTATTGGCTACTATTGAGAGTATTTTGGATTTATAGAGTTCCGATATTATATCGGCCCTGGCAGGAAGGTTTGATAGTTAATGAGAAGACACAAAAAATTAGTTTTTTTAGCGTTTTTGATGATGATAATGCTGGGATTTATAAATAATATGAGAGGAACATTGATTCCTCCAATTAAAGATTTTTTTGCAGTAAGCTATTCTCAAATTGGAATTATGCTGATGGCTTCTACTTTTGGGTTTATGTCAGCCACTTTTTTTGGTGGTCTGGCAGCAAGTCATTTTGGGTTAAAAAAGGTAATTGCTTTTGGCTTTATAGCTGCTGCTCTCAGTATTTTTACCATGGGACATATAGACTCTTTTTTTTATTTAGTTATTTTAATGATTCTGTTAGGAATTGGCCTGGGTTCAGTAGAGATTGGAGCTAATTCTCTGGGGGCAAAGATATTTGTAGAGAAATCAGGTATGATGATGAATATGCTGCACTTGTTTTTTGGAGTTGGGGCTTCAATTGGTCCGCGGTATGCGGGCTGGCTTTTATCTCTAAATTTAAAATGGTATCAAATTTATTTGACTGCACTGGTTTTAATTATATTTTTACTTGTATATTTGTTTTTTACAGATTTTCCAGTGGAAGTTGAGAATGATAAAAAGGATAATATTGCAGTTAAAGAGATAGCAAAACAGAAAAAAGTCTGGCTTTTTTCTGCAGTTTTAGGCTCTGCTGTGGTAGCTGAAATTGCAATTGGAAGCTGGCTTGTAAATTTTTTGCATGTAGAAAGAGCATTTAGTACAGCATCTGCATCTACTTATCTATCTTTATTTTTTGTGATTTTTACAGTTGGAAGACTTGTAGGGGGTTACTTTACCGAGCATTTAGGGTATATAAAAATATTATTTCTTTTTGCTTCGGCAACGCAAATTTTATTTATTTGTGGACTTTTGATAGATGGTAATCTGGGAGCAATTTTCTTTTCGGCAGCAGGTTTTTTTATTTCTATTATGTTTCCAACTATTATGGCAGTAATAATGAGAGAGTTTGATAAAGGTGTAAGTTCTTATATGGGCTTTATTATTACATCTGCTTCTGCAATAAATATGATTTCTAACTGGTTGATTGGAAAAATAAATGATCTGTTTAATGTATTTACTGGTTTTGCCAGTATAAGTGTTTTTATATTTCTAATCATTGGTTTTCTTTATTTATTAAGCAAGGAATTAAATTATAATTTTGCTAAATAAGAATTCATTTAAATTATTTTTATAAAATATAACAAAATGTTTTTTGGAGATTATTAATCATAAAATTTTTAGCTAAAAAAAGAGCAGCCAAAATTTGGCTGCTCTGATTATTATGCAGTTATATTTATATTTCAAGATAACTTAGATCTTTTACTTGAGTATTTAGCTCATCAAGATGATTTTTAATTCTCTCCATGATTTCTTTAGAAGGTTTAGAATCAATTTGCATCATCATTATTGCATCTCCGCCAATTTCCTGACGACCAACCTGCATATTAGCAATATTGATATTTTCTTCTCCTAAAGTTGAACCTATTTTACCGATAACTCCAGGTTTATCCTGATAGCTGACGATAATGAATTCCCCCGAAAGATCAAGGTCAATTCGCAATCCATTAATTTCGATTAATCTAAAACCAATAGGTAAATGGGTTCCTGCCAGACAGTATTGTCCTACTTCAGTTTTAAGATTAATTTTAATTATATTTTTCAACTCACCTTTATTTTGGATCTGACTTTCTTTTAAAGAAATACCTCTTTCTTGAGCAATATGCATTGCATTTACGAGATTAATTCGGTCATCTAAAATTGGCTCTAATATTGATTTAACCAAACTTAAAGTCATTGGTTTGTGGTTATATTGATTAACCTCTCCACCGTATTCTACCTCGACTGCTTCAATTCTTTCGTGTCCCTTCCATTTTGCCATAAAATTGCCCAGTTTTGTTACCAAATTGATATAGGGTTTTGCCTGGTTAAATTCCTGAGGATCCATAGCCGGAATATTAAGTGGAGACTCGGGTAAATTACTCTGTAATACCGAAACAACTTCTTCCGCTGCTGTAATAGATACATTATCCATAGCTTCAGTAGTTGTCCCCCCCAAATGGCAGGTCATAATGACTCTATCCTGGAATTTAAGTAACGGATTATTACTTGCTTTTACCGGTTCTTCTTCATGTACATCAATTGCCGCTCCAGTAATTTTATCATTTTCTAGAGCTTCAGCCAGTGCTTTAGTATCTATATTTTGTCCCCTAGCACAGTTAATTACCCTGGCGCTTTTTTTCATAATTGCGAACTCTTTGTGACTTAAAATATGATAGGTTTCATCAGTTAGCGGTGTATGTAGAGTTACATAGTCTGCTTTTTCTAAAACCTCTTTAAATGGAAGTAAAGGCACATTAAGTTTTTCAGCCTTCTGTGGGGCTAGATAAGGATCATTTGCTATAACTTTCATTCCAAAACTCTGGGCTCTTTTGGCAACTCGACTTCCGATTCTACCGAGCCCAATAATTCCTAAAGTTTTTCCTTTGACTTCAACTCCCATATATTTTTTGCGATCCCAAATATCATTGTGTAATGCCTGGTTCGCCTGGGGAATATTTCGAGAAAGTGAGAGCATCATTCCCATTGTATGTTCAACTGCAGAAATTGTGTTTCCGGTTGGGGTGTTAAAAACAAAAATACCATGTTTAGTAGCCTCATCTAAATCAATATTATCATAACCTGTTCCTGCTCTACCTATTACTTTTAGTTTTTTTGCTTTGTTTAAAGCTTCAGTATCTAAAAGAGTCATACTTCTAACAATTATTCCATCATATTCAGCAATAGTTTCTAAAAATTCCTCTCGGCTCTGTCCTGGTTTGAAATCAACTTCCATTCCTGCTTCTTTTAAAATATCAATTCCTTTTTGAGCAATATTGTCACTGACTAAAACCTTATACACTTATTACCACTCCTTCTCTCTTCTTGCTACTAATTTTTTTTAATTATATCTAATTGAAGTTGATAAAGCAAGCTTTTAATTACTGACACAAGTTAAAATATAATAAATTATATTTTTTCTATATTCAAAAAATTATGATATCAGAATCAAGCTTGCTGTAAAGGTTATAAAAATATATAATGATTAAAAGGAGTGATAGTATGGCGAAGGTATTTCCATTTCATGGTTATAGGTATAACCAAAAACAGGTGGGAGAATTAGAGAAGGTAGTAACTCAACCATATGATAAGATTGATCAGCAGCTGCAGGAAGAATATTATGAGCAAAGTCCTTATAATATTGTACGTTTGATTTTGGGGAAAGAAGAAGATCGTTACTACAGTGCAGCAGAAAATCTAAATGATTGGATTAAAAATCAGATTTTAGTTCGTGATCAAAAAGCAGGATTTTATGTCTATACACAGGAGTACGAGGTTGATGGGAAGAAATTTGTTCGCAAAGGTTTTATTGGCCTGGGTAAACTGGAAGCAGGAGAAGGAGTTAAGGCACATGAGAGTACAATGGAGGGACCAAAAGCAGATCGTTTAAAGTTGATTAGAGCTACTGAGGCTAATTTTGGTCATATATTTATGCTTTATTCTGATCAAAAGAATGAAATCAATGATTTGTTTACAAAACTAATGCAGAAAAAAGCACTTTTTGAGGTTCGTGATGAGGATCAAAATTTACATAAAGTTTGGCAGCTGACAGATTCGGAACTAATAGCCAGGATCAAAGAAAAAATGGAATCAAAAAATTTATATATTGCAGATGGACATCATCGTTATCAGACTGCATTAAATTATCAGCGAGAATGTAGAGAAAAGGGCTGGCAGGCAGATGGAGTTGAAAGTTTTAATCACCGCCTTATGACTTTTGTAAATATGGATGACCCGGGACTAAAGGTGCTGCCAACTCACAGATTGTTATATGGTATTGAAGATTTTAAGATTGATTCATTTTTAGAAAAAGCAGCCGAGGATTTTAGTATTAAAGAATTTGACAGTAAAGAGAAAATGTATAATTACCTTGATCAAAATACGAAAAAGAAGGTATTTGGTTTTAAAGCTGCAGCAGAAGCTGAATATTATGTTTTTGAATTTGAAAATGAAGCTGACTTAGAACAAATAGAAGGCGGATTTTCCCAGGCTTATAAGGAACTTGATGTTAGTATTCTTCATAATATTATTCTGGATAAATATCTTGGAGTAGATAAAAAGGCACTGGCTGCTAAAACAAATCTTGATTATATTAGATATCGTGATAGGGCTTTAGAAGAGCTGGAAGCTGGTAAATATCAGGCAGCATTTATCTTAAACCCTACTTCTGTAAAAGAAGTGAAAAATATTGCAGATCAGGGAGAAAAAATGCCACAAAAATCTACAGACTTTTATCCTAAATTGTTGACTGGTCTGGTTATTAATAAGCTTTCAATAAAGAAATAGAATCTCAACAGTTATTAGAAGAGTCAGTACTGAGGATTGATAATAATGATTGAAAACAAAAAAAATATATTGATTTTTCTAACTGCAGTTTTATTTTCTGTTATTTTGATTTTTCTGGCTTTATTTATTGGCTCAACCCCGATTGAACCAGCTGATATTTTAGATTATATATTTAATAATTCTGAAAATATTTCAACTTCAACAGCTATAATTATTGGAGAAATAAGACTGCCGAGAATTATACTTGCCTTTATTGTTGGAGCAGGACTCGCTGTTGCCGGAGCGGTTTTTCAGGCAATAATTAGAAACCCTATGGTTGATCCCTACATTATCGGGATTTCTGCTGGAGCGGGTACAGGAGTAATGCTGGCTTTATTTTTGGGTATAGAAATAGTTGTTTTCAATTTGAATTCTTTACCTGTTTTTGCATTTCTGGGAGCAGTACTGACAGTTTTTATTGTCTATCAGCTGGCTAAAGTAGGGAATAAATTGCCAGTCTTAACTTTTTTACTGGCTGGGGTAGCTGTAAGTTTTATTTTAAATTCTATGATGTCTTTTTTAATGGTTTTAAGGACAGAGAATTTACAGCAACTTGTTTACTGGCTTATGGGGAGTCTTGCTGGTTCTGCCTGGAAAGATGTCCGGATGATATTACCCTACTTTTTAGCTGCTCTGGCTGTGATATTATTTTATTTAAAAGATCTGAATATTTTATTACTGGGAGAAGAAAGTGCGGTTCATCTTGGGTTAAATGTAGAAAAAACAAAAGTAATTTTACTTGGAGCGGCTTCGCTTCTGACTGCTTCTGTGGTTGCAGTTAGTGGTAGTATTGGTTTTATTGGACTGGTTGTGCCGCATATGGCAAGGATAATTATTGGACCTGATCACAGAAGATTGATTCCCCTGGCAGCGCTGATTGGGGCATCTTTTTTGTTGTTGGCTGATACTGCAGCAAGAACTATTATGGCACCAATGGAGCTTCCAGTTGGAATAATTACAGCTTTTGCTGGAGGTCCCTACTTTATTTATCTCTTGCGTAATAAATCTAAAGATATTTGGTGAAAATTATGTTACAAACCGATAAAATTAAATTTAGTTATAATCAGGAAGAAATTTTGAAGGGGATAGACCTGCAGATTAAATCTGGGTCATTTATAGGAATTATTGGTCCCAATGCTTCGGGAAAATCAACTTTATTAAAAAACATGAGTAAAACTTTACAGGTGGATAGTGGCACAGTATATCTTAATCATAAGCTTTTAAATGATTATAGTTCCTTAGAACTGGCCAGGAAAATGGCAGTTGTTCCTCAAAATACAGAAGTTAGCTTTAATTTTAATGTTTATGATATTATAATGATGGGGAGGCATCCTTATCAAAAGCGGTGGTCTGGAATCAGTAAGAATGACAAAAAAATTGTAAATGAGGTAATGGAGGTTACTGATACTTTTAAATTAAGAAGTAAATTGATTAAAGAACTTTCTGGTGGAGAAAGACAGCGGGTTATAATCGCTAGGGCGCTGGCACAGAAGCCTAATATTTTATTGCTGGATGAGCCAACTTCAAGTCTTGATATTAATTATCAAGCTGAAATTTATGATCTTTTGAATTATTTAAATCAAAAGTGGGACTTAACAATAATTACAGTATCTCATGATTTAAATTTGACCGCTCAGTATTGTGAGCAACTAATTTTGCTTAATGAAGGGGAAATTTTTGCTTCCGGATCTGCAGAAGAAGTTTTAACCGAGGAAAATATTAGAGAGGTCTATAAAGCAGAAGTTTTAATTAAATCTAATCCACTTTCTGATAAACCATTTATTACTCTGATTCCGGAAGTTAATAAATTCAAAAAAAAGAAAGAAAAAAAAGAATTTAAGATCCATATTATTGCAGGTGGTGGTACTGCTAAAAAATTTATTTATAAATTAGATAATCTTGGCTATCGGCTAAGTATAGGAGTTTTAAATATAGGGGATGCTGACTGGCAGGTGGCACGAGAACTGGGAGTTGAAATTGTCGAAGCACCTCCATTTATTGATATTTCTGATAATGAAATCAAAAGAAATAAAGAACTTATCGAGAAATCTGATTTAATAATTTTAAGTGATCTGCCTTTTGGTCATGGTAATATTGCCAATTTGGAAGTTTTGCTTGATTATGCTAATAAACCTAAAATTTTATTTTCTAATTTGAATATAGAAAAAAGAGATTATATTAAAGGAAAAGCAGAAAAGATCTGGAATAAATTATTAGAGGAAGATGATAATATAGTTTTATTAAATGATAAAAGTCAATTGATTTCAGAAATAAAAAAATTAGAAAATTAGAGATGGGGATGTAATTATGATAAAAGCTGCAGATTTAGAAAATGAGTACTTTTTAGTTTTGATTCCAGGGAAAGAACTTGTAGAAACAGCTTCTCAGGTGCAAAAAATAGTTTCCGAACACTACAACCTTTATCCCGATCAAATATATCCGCAGCTTCATATAACAATTGATAGAATAGTAAAAAACAAGGCAGAGAAAGCCGAAAAAATTCTTGCTGAGAGAGTAAAGGAATTTGATAAAATTGAGATTGAAGTAGACCGCTTTAGCTGTATTAAATTTTCTGATCAGCACCAGCTGGTACTGGAGGTTAATGAGACAGAATCCTTAACAAAATTTTCGGAGGCAGTTCACCAGAGTTTAATTGATGAGGGGATTTCGACAATTGAAAATTATGATGAGTGGATGTTTCATATTACAATAATAAGTAATATTTTTGCTGAGAATCCAATTCCAGTAGATGAGCTGACCGAAATTTGTTTGTTTATGGAAGGAATGTCACGTCCTCTTTCAGCAGCGGCTGAAAAATTGGAAATCTGGAGACCAACATTAGACCCAGTTGAAAAAGTTATAGCAAGTTTCAATTTAAATTAAAATTTATGGTTAACTTAGTGATAATTTCAATGTTACTAAGTATATTATATGAGGAGTGATAATTATGGCAGACGAAATTAAGGGATTTATTTTTGATCTTGATGGTGTAATTACGGACACTGCAGAATATCATTATAAAAGCTGGCAGAAGTTGGCTGATGAAGAGGATTTATTTTTTAATAGAGAAGTAAATGAGCAATTACGCGGTGTTTCCAGAATGGAATCACTGGAAATTATCCTGGATGGTAAAGAGGTTCCAGAAGAACAAAAAAAGGAATGGACAGATCGAAAAAATAGCTATTATCAAGATTATTTAGAAGAAATTACTAAAGATGATATATTAGATGATATGGAAGAAAAACTAATGAAGTTGAAAAAAGATGGATATAAACTGGCAGTTGGTTCTTCCAGTAGAAATGCGAAAAAAGTTTTAAAACATTTGCAAATTACAGACATCTTTGATACAATTGCAGATGGACATAGTGTAGAAAATGCAAAGCCTGCTCCTGATTTATTTTTATATGCAGCAAAAAATTTAGGTTTGAAACCTGAAGAATGTGTTGTTTTAGAAGATGCTGAGTCTGGTGTAGAAGCTGCTCTGGCTGCTAAGATGAAAGCTGTTGGAGTTGGCCCAGAATCAAGAGTTGGTAAGGCTCATCTGGTTTATGCCAATGTTGGCGATATTGATTTTGATGAGATTTTAAAAAAACTATAAAAAATTCAAATAAAAAGAAGGAATTTTAGAGTCTGTAGCGAATAGTAATAATAAGAGTTAATTATTATTACAGGCTCTTTTTTTCTTCAGCGTTTCGCAAGCGCTTGCGTAAATTGCGCAGGTTGCTAAAACTGGAGGCATAAAGATGCAGATTACTCTAAAAGATATTGCCCGAATGGCCGGTGTAGCAGAATCAACAGTTTCTAGAGCTTTAAATGATAAGCCAGGAGTAGGGAAAGAAACTAGGTTAAAAATTTTGAAAATTGCAAAGGAAAATAATTATCGTCCTAATCAACTTGCCAGAGGACTTGCAGCCAAGAAAACGAATATGATTGCAGTTATTCTAGCTGAAATGGATAGTCCTGGTAATATTGAGATTGTAAAAAGTATTGAAAAGGCTGCAGAAAAGCGTGGTTATCAGATAATACTTTGTAACACTAATAATCAGGAAGATAAAGAAGAATCTTATCTTTCGCTTTTAGAATCAAATCAGGTCGATGGGGCAATATTTATCGGCGGAAAACTGGTAGGTAGTCATCTTTTAAAAGCCAGTTTTAGTCAGGATAATAGAATTGTACTGGTAAATAGACTTGCCGAGGAGAATTTTTTCACTTCAGTTTTAACTGATTACAGTCAGGGATTATACAAAGCTGTAGAACATTTGTTAAAAGAAAATTTCAAAAAAATAGCCCTTGTCTGTGGTAACAGAGATAATTTAGTTGAAGAAGAAAAGATTAGTGGCTATAAAAATGCACTCAGAGATTCAGGTTTAGAGGTCAATGAGGAACTTATTTTTTCAACTGCTAATAACAGACAGGCTGGTTATAATGTTTTTCTAGAAATTATTGAAGGGGATGTAATTCCTGATTCATTTATTTCTACCAGAGAATTAACGACAATTGGTCTGGTAGAAGCAATTAAAATGGGAGGATATTTTATTCCTGATGATTTTGCGGTAGTTGGTTATGGTGATAATATTTTAACTTCAGTAATTGATCCTCCACTGACAGTTTTAGGTGAACCGGTGGAGAAGCTGGGTAAAAGTTCTCTAGAATTTTTACTGGAATTGATTAATGAAAAAATGGACAGTCAACAAATTAAGGTTTTAACTCCCGAATTAATTATTAGGGAGTCATCAATATCAAAATACAATTAATATTAAGAGGAGGATTTTTTAATGGCAAGTGTAACTTTAGAACATATTTATAAGCATTTTGGTGATTTTACAGCGGTTAAAGATCAGAACTTAGAGATTAGAGATAAGGAATTTGTTGTTTTAGTAGGACCTTCTGGTTGTGGTAAATCTACAACATTAAGAATGATTGCCGGTCTGGAAGAGATTAGTGAAGGTACTTTAAAAATTGGTGATCAGGTAGTTAATGATGTAGCACCTAAGGACAGAGACATCGCGATGGTTTTCCAGAACTATGCACTTTATCCACATATGAATGTATATGATAATATGGCTTTTGGACTTAAATTACGTAAATTCCCTAAAGATGAAATTGAAAGACGTGTCCAGGATGCTGCTGATATTTTAGGCATTGAACAGTTATTAGATAGAAAACCTAAACAGTTATCAGGTGGTCAGAGACAGCGTGTTGCTTTAGGCCGTGCAATTGTACGTGAACCTAAGGTGTTCTTAATGGATGAGCCACTATCCAACCTTGACGCTAAACTGAGAGTTCAGATGAGAACTGAGCTATCTAAACTTCATGATCGTCTAAAAACAACAATGATTTATGTAACCCATGACCAGACTGAAGCGATGACAATGGGAGATAGAATTGTTGTACTTAAAGATGGGGTTGTTCAGCAGGTAGCAGATCCATTAACACTTTATAATAAGCCAGTTAATATGTTTGTAGCCGGTTTTATTGGCTCACCAGCTATGAACTTTATGGATGCTAAGATTGAAAAAGAAGGAGATACTTATTATCTTGAAGGTGATGGTGCATTCAAGATTCGGATTCCTGACGATAAGGAAGATTATATTAAGGATTATGTAGATAAAGATGTAGTTTTTGGTGTTAGACCAGAAGATATTGTTGATACCCAAATTACTCATGATTTTGAAGTTGCAGAAGATAATACATTTAATGCTGATGTAGAAGTAGTAGAACCTATGGGTTCTGAAATTTATCTCTACCTGGCTGAAGAAGGTCATTCTTTAATCGCCCGTGTAGAAGCTGAAAGTACTGCAGAAGTTGGAGATACAATTGCTCTTGGAATTGATCTGAGAAAAATCCATGTATTTGATGCTGAAACAGAAGAATCAATTTTTTAAATAAAGAGAGAAAAATAGAATATTAGATTACTAAAGCAGTCGAATTATTAAATTCGACTGCTTTTTTTGATTAATTACCAATTTTAAAGTATAATTACAACTGTAATCATAATTAATCTATAGAGGGAGGAATTAAAAATGCCTCGCCAGAGAAAGGATTTTTTGTTAAATCCTGTTGTCATTACTCTTGTTGTAGTTATAGCAGTAATTGCTGCCTTTAATTTTTATCAGAATATGGCTAAAATAAACCACCTTGAAAATCAGATCCAAAAAATTGAAGCTGAGATTGCAGAAGCTGAAGCTAAAAATCAGAAGTTAAAAGAACAATTGGAAAATAGTGATAGTCATGAATATATAGAAGAAGTTGCTAGAGAAAAATTAGGTCTGGTAAAACCGGGTGAGAAAATGTTTATTCCGGTTGAAGAAAATGAAGATGAAGATGAAGATTCCAAACAAAAAAAATAAAATATTTGATATTTTAATCATTTTATAAATAAAAGAATTTTATATAAAGGAGTTTTTTGATGTCAGAGTATATTAAAATAGATTTATTTGAAGAGGCTGCTGAAGAATTAAATTTTAAAAAAGGAAATATTAAAGCGACAGTTGAACTTTTGGATTCAGGAAATACAGTTCCCTTTATTGCCCGCTATCGGAAAGAAATGACTGGTAGTCTAGATGAAGAAGAAATTAGAGAAGTTGCGGAAAAAATTGATTATTTGCGGCGCTTAAATGAACGAAAAAATGATGTTGCAGCAGCAGCAGATAAACAGGATAAATTAAATGAGGAAGTTTTGAATAAGCTTAAAAAAGCTGATACTTTGCAGGAAGTCGAAGATTTATATCGACCTTTTAAGGTTAAAAAACAGACAAAAGCCGCCAGAGCAATCGCCAGGGGGTTAAAGCCAGTTGCCGAGCTGATTTTTAGTCAGCAGAAATCTGAGTTAGAAATTAAAAAAGAAGCAGAAAATTATCTTGATCCAGAAAAAGAACTAACAGAAATAGAAGAAGTTCTCAGTGGAGCCGAAGATATTATTGCTGGGGACGTTTCTGATAATGCTGATCTGCGTAAAAAGTTAAGAAATTTTGTTTTTAAGACTGCTCTAATTGTTTCTGAACAAAAAAATGAGGATGAAGAGGGAAAATATCAGGATTATTATGAATTTAAGGAATCAATTAATAAAATTCCACCCCATAGAACTCTGGCATTGAATAGAGGCGAAAATGAAGAGGTTTTGAGGGTTAAAATAGAAGTTGATGATCAAAAAGCTATTGAGATGATTTATGATTTCTATGACTTTGATAATAGGAATAGTGATAGTTTTGATCATTTAATTAATGCGGTTGATTATGCTTATAAAAGGCTTGTTTTTCCTTCTCTGGAAAGGGAAGTTCGTAATCATTTAACTGAAAAAGCAGAAGTGAAGGCTATTAATAATTTTTCCACTAATTTAAGATCTTTATTAATGCAGCCTCCGCTGGAAGGAAAAAAAGTGCTTGCTATTGATCCGGCATTTAGAACTGGCTGTAAACTTGCAGCTTTAGCTGAAGATGGAAAGCTGCTGGAAACAGGAGCTATTTATCCTCATCCACCTGTTAATAAAGCTGGAGAAGCTGCTGCTGTGGTGGCAAATTTAGTAAAAAAATATTATATTGACTTAATTGTAATTGGTAATGGTACTGCCAGTCGAGAAACGGAAAGTTTTGTAGCAGAACTAATAAAAGGAGGCATGGATGTAGAATATACTATTGTCAGTGAGGCTGGAGCTTCAGTTTATTCTGCTTCTAAACTGGCAAGAAAGGAATTTCCAGATTTAGATGTTTCGATTAGGGGGGCTATTTCAATTGGACGTAGAATTCAGGATCCACTGGCTGAACTGGTTAAAATTGATCCCAAATCTCTGGGAGTAGGTATGTATCAACATGATATTTCTCAAAAGAATCTGGAAAAAGCTCTCAATGAGGTTGTTGTTGATGCAGTTAATCATGTTGGAGTTGAAATAAATACAGCTTCAGCAGCTCTTTTAACCTATGTTGCTGGAATCAGCTCCAATAATGCGGATAAAATTATTGAACATCGCAGTCAGGAAGGAAAATTTAAAAAGCGGAAGGAATTGCTTGATGTTTATGGTTTTGGCCCAAAAACATATGAGCAGGCAGCAGGATTTATACGTCTTGATTCAATAGAAGACCCATTTGCTTTAACTCCTATTCATCCAGAATCCTATCAGGCAGCAGAGAAGATATTAGCTAATATTAATTATAATGTAGGAGATATTAGAGACAGAGAAAAATTAAGTAAGATTAGAGAAAAATTGGTCGAAATCGATTTGGCTAAAACAGCTTCAGAGCTGGAAATTGGTCTGCCAACAGCTAAAGATATTGTAGCAGCTTTAAAACAGCCAGGGCGTGATCCTAGGGACTCAATGCCAGCTCCTATCTTCCGTAAAGATATCTTAAAAATAGAAGATATTGAACCGGGAATGATTTTTAAAGGTAAGGTGCGAAATATAGTCGATTTTGGTGCATTTGTCGATATTGGTTTAAAACAGGATGGTTTGCTTCATATTTCTGAGATGAGTCAGATGTATGTTAGTGATCCTTTTGAAATTGTTGAAATCGGACAGAATATAGAGGTTAAAGTACTTGATGTTGATCAAAAACGTGGTAGAATTTCTTTAACTTTAAAATTCTAGAAAATTTTAGCCTATATATTTGACAGTTCTAATGTAATTAAGTTATAATGGGTACAATATTAATATCTAGGGAGGAATTTTTTAAGCATGTCCATTGAAGTTGGAAGTATAGTTGTAGGAGAAGTTACTGGGATAACAAATTTTGGTGCTTTTGTTGAATTGGAAAGTGGAGAGACTGGTCTGGTTCATATTTCTGAGGTTGCCAATACTTATGTCAAAGATATTAGTAATTTCCTTAAAGAAGGGGATGAAGTTAAGGTTAAAGTTATTAATGTCGATGATGACGGGAAAATTGGCCTTTCCATTAAACAATTAGAGGATCCAGATGACCGCATTGATCATGCTCCAGAAATGTCATTTGAAGAAAAAATGGATCGTTTCTTAAAGCAGAGCAGTGAGCGTCAGCAAGATCTAAAAAGCAGAGAGGCAAAAAACGGCGGAAGCTCTAAATAAATATTTGCCAATTTTTATTAACTTTTTAAACATCCTTTAATTCGTTTAAGGGGTGTTTTCTCTTTTTTAATGCATAAATTTTGAACAATTTAAGGGGAGCAGTAATTATGGATGATCATAAAATAGTAGAAATTCAGTTAGATCGAGAAATTAATAATTTTATAAAAACTGCTCATTATTGTCCTTTTGGGTATCCGGCAGTGATTACTGTTGCACCATTTATTAATGAGATTGTGGCTCCAACTATTTACTGGCTTAGCTGTCCATATTTAAATTATGAGGTTGATAGACTGGAGGCAGAAACTGATTTGATTTCTGAACTGGGAAATAAATTAAAGTCTAATTCAGAATTTAAAATGTCAATGGAGGCAGCACACCGTAGATATGCTGAGAAAAGATTGCATTTATTATCTAAGGAAGAACTGGAAAAAGCCAGGATAGTTTCTGAGGATTTATATAAAATGCTAATTGAATCAGGAGTTGGTGGAATTAGAGAAAAAGAAGGAATTAAATGTTTACATACTCATCTTGCTGATTTTCTGGTAGCAAATTCTAATCCGGTCGGAAAAATTGTTTTTAGTAGGGTTGATTGGCCTAAAAACTGTAAGATTTGCACGGAAAGGATTGATGAATTTGAGAGCAGCAGCAATTGATATTGGTACAAATTCATGTCGGTTACTGATTGGGGAAAACAATGAAAAAAACTCTTTTAAAATTCTGATCAGGGAATTAGAAATAACTAGATTGGGTGAGGGAGTAGATCAAAATAGAAAATTAAAAACAAGTGCTGTTCAACGGGTGGTTAAGGCTCTAAAAAAGTTTAGACTTATTATAGATCAATTTCAGGTCGAAAAGGTTAGAGTTATTGGCACCAGCGCACTTAGAGATGTTGATAATGCTGACTTACTTAGTTCCAAACTACAGGAAATAAATTTTAAACTTGAGATAATAAGTGGTAAAAAGGAAGCTGAGCTGAATTATGTAGGTGCAGCAGCCAGTTTAGACACTGATTTTTTATTAATTGATATTGGTGGAGGAAGTACGGAATTTATCTGGCCTGAAGAATCAGATATAAATTTTAGGAGCCTTGATATTGGTTGTGTAAGAATGACTGAAAAATTTGTTTCTGATCCAGAAGCTGAGTTTGAAGAAGCTTCTTTCAATAAAATTTATAATTATGTGGATGAATTTTTAAGTTCTCATTTACAATTTGATAAAAATTTGAAGATTAGAGGAGTTGGCGGGACAATTACTACCATGGCAGCAGTTAAACTGGGTCTTAAAGAATATAACAGTAGTAAAATTGAAGATTTAAAGATAAATATCAGTGAATTGGAAAAAATAATTAAAAAATTAAGTAGCCTGAAATTAAAAAAGCGGCAGAAAGTCAGGGGGTTACAACCTCAGAGAGCAGATATTATAATAGCTGGTCTTATTATTTTAAAAACTATTTTAGACTATGTTGATAGTAAAGAATTATCCGTTAGTGATCATGATTTGCTCTATGGTTTAGTAAAAGAAGAATTAACTACTTAAAATGCAGGTTTAGTTTTATCTATCTGGAAATATAAAACATAGCTATTTTTTGGAGGCTTGTTAATGGAGGCTAAATTTAGAAATTATATTATTAAAAACAATTTGCTTGATAATTGCAAAAAGCTACTGCTTGCAGTTTCTGGTGGACCCGATTCGTTAGTAATGCTGGAGCTTTTTTCTAAATTGAAAGAGGACTTTGATTTAGAAATAGCTGTAGCTCACCTTGATCATATGCTGAGAAAAGAGTCAGCAGCCGAGGCTAAGTTTGTTAAAAATTATACTGAAAAAAAGGGTTTTGATTTTTTTGCTAAGCAGGTCAACTTACCTGCTTTAATAAAGAAAAATAATTCTTCGATAGAGGCGATGGCCAGAGAAATAAGACTTAATTTTTTTAAAAAGATTATCAAAAACTATAATTATGATTTACTTGCTCTTGCTCATCATAGAGACGATCAGGCGGAGACAGTTCTTTTAAATTTATTTAGAGGAAGTGGTCTGCAGGGATTAAGTGGGATTAAAGCTAAAACAGAGGTAAAAGGAATAAAGATTATTCATCCTCTGCTTGAATTTAGTAAAGCTGAAATACTTAGCTACTGTCGTAAAAATAATTTAAAGCCACGCTTTGATAGTAGTAATAATGAAGATGTTTACAGCAGAAATATTATTAGAAATAAAATTTTTCCTCTGGTAGAGAAAAAAATTAATAAAAATGCAAGAGAAGTCATTGCGCGTAATAGTAATTTAATTGCAGCTGAAAATAAATTCTTGCAAAAAATTGCTTTAAAAGAGTATAATAATATATTAAATAAGGAAGAAAAAAATACGATAAGTGTTGATTTCAATAAATTTATTAAGCTTGATCAGGTTTTACAGCGGAGAATTTATAGACATATTTATAAAAAATTAAATAATAATCTGGATGATTTCTATCTTGAACATATTCGTGAAATTGAAAAATTAATTCAGGATAAAAAAACTGGAAGAGGAATTGATATTGCTGCTGATATTAGAGTTGAGATAAGCTATTCCAATCTTATTTTTTTAAAAAAAGAAAATATGGAAAAAGAAAATATGGATAAAATAAAGTATGAACCAGAAAAGAAACTGAAAATAGATCAAGAACGGATTTTAGAAAGTAAAATTTTAGATATCAATGATTTTTCTTTTACTAATGATTCTCTGGTTGCGGCATTTGATTATGAAAAATTAAATTTACCTTTATTTTTAAGGAATAGAAAGCCAGGCGATAGTTTTAAACCACTTGGAATGTCAGGACATAAAAAAGTTAAAGATATTCTAATTGATCAGAAAGTTCCCAAACCGAAAAGAGATGATCTACTGCTGGTTGTGGATTCAAACGATAATATCCTCTGGCTGGTTCCCTATAAAATTTCTGATACATATAAAATTACTAAAGAAACAGATAAGGTTTTAATTTTGAAATTAAAATATAATTAGGAGGATAACAATGGGACAAAATACTGTTTTTGCTGACGACATTAAAGAGGTAATTATTGATGAGGAAGAATTAAAGCAGAGGATTTCAGAATTGGGAGAGGAAATCACAGCTGGTTATGAAGAAGATGATGATATTGTAATGCTCTGTATTTTGCGAGGTGCAGTTCTTTTTATGGCTGATCTAGCAAGAGAAATAGATTTGCCGGTGGTTTTTGATTTTATGGATGTTTCAAGTTATGGAGCATCTACAGAGTCATCAGGTGTTGTAAGAATAATTAAAGATATGGAAGAAAATATTGAAGGTAGACATCTTTTAATTGTAGAAGATATCATTGATACTGGTCGTACCCTTAAACATGTTGTTGATATGTTAGAAACTCGTGATCCAAAAAGTATTAAAGTAGTGACTCTTTTAGATAAACCAGATAGAAGGGTTCAAAAAGAAATTGATGCTGATTTTAATGGTTTTGAGATTCCGGATAAGTTTGTTGTTGGTTATGGTCTTGATTTTGCAGAAAAATATCGAAATTTATCATTTATAGGTGTTTTAAAGGAAAAATTATATATATAATACTCAGCGGCTTAAAGAATAGTATTTATATTCTAATGGAAATTTAATATTAATGGTTTATAATATAGTTTAGCTGAGGTAATAATTTAAGTATATATAATAAAAAAATTAGCTCAGATTGAAGGCCATTTCGTTTACAAAATATAAATATTATGTTATAATATTTTACTGTATATGATTTAAGTCGTAGGGGAGGTAAATAAATTTGAATAAGTTTGTTAAAAATATAGGATTTTATTTAATTCTGATTGCTATATCAATTTTAGTTGCTCAATTTTTTATGCAGCAGGGACCGTCTACCATGGAAGATTTTACTTACACAAATCTTTTGCAGGAGGTAGAGGCCGATAATATTAATCAGGTAACAATTATTGGTAATCAGGAAGTGACAGGTACAATTAATAATAAGAATTTTAGAGTTCCCGTTCCACCCGAGGCAATTCCATCTTTAATGCAGGAATTGCGAGCTGGTGATGTTAATATAAAAACTGAACCCCAGCCAACAACACCCTGGTGGATCAATATTTTAAGTTATATTTTACCTGTTGTAATTTTAATTGTCGCCTGGGTTTTTATTATGCAGAAAATGCAGGGTGGCGGCAGCAAGATGATGTCATTTGGTAAAAGTAAGGCTAAATTGAATGAAAGTGATGTTAAGGTAACCTTTGATGATGTTGCTAATTATGATGAGGTTAAAGAGGAATTACAGGAAGTAATTCAATTTTTAAAGAAGCCTGATAAGTTTACAGAACTGGGTGCCGAGGTTCCAAAAGGAGTTTTAATGGTTGGTCCTCCAGGAACCGGTAAGACATTAATGGCAAAGGCAGTAGCTGGAGAAGCAGGTGTACCATTCTTCTTTATCAGTGGTTCTGATTTTGTTGAAATGTTTGTTGGTGTAGGTGCATCCAGAGTCAGAGATTTATTTGAAAAAGGTAAAAAGAATTCCCCCTGTATTATCTTTATAGATGAACTTGATGCAGTGGGACGTCAACGTGGAGCCGGTCTTGGTGGTGGGCATGATGAACGTGAACAAACATTGAACCAGCTTCTGGTTGAAATGGATGGATTTGAGCCAAATGAAGGAATTATTTTAATGGCTGCAACTAACCGACCTGATGTTCTGGACCCCGCTTTATTAAGACCTGGTCGTTTTGATCGTCAGGTAATGGTAGATAAACCTGATAGACTGGGAAGACAAAAAATACTGGAGATTCACGTAAAGGATAAACCTTTGGGTGATGATATTGATTTAGAGGTTCTTGCTAAAAGAACACCTGGTTTTACGGGAGCAGATATGGAAAATCTGGCCAATGAGGCTGCTATTTTAGCTGCCCGTAGATCAAAACAGATTATCGCAATGAAAGAATTTGATGATGCTATTGATAGAGTAATTGCTGGACCTGCAAGAACCAGTAAGGTAGTTTCTGAAGAAGAGAAAAATCTTGTTTCCTATCATGAAACGGGACATGCTCTTCTGGGTGAACTTCTGGAGCACGCTGATCGTACCCATAAGGTTACAATTATTCCGCGAGGTAGAGCAGGTGGATTTACTGTACCCTTACCATCGGATGATCAGAACTTTATGACCAAAGGGCAGCTTTTAGATAAAGTAACCAGCCTAATGGGAGGACGAGCTGCAGAGGCTATTTTCCTGGATGATATTAGTACAGGAGCTCAAAATGATATTGAGCGAGCAACCCAGATTATTAGAGCCATGGTAACCGAATATGGAATGAGTGAAAACTTAGGCCCATTAACTCTTGGTCAGAAGCATGATCAGCAGGTATTTCTGGGTAGAGATATTTCACGACAGAGAAATTACAGTGAAGAAGTTGCTGCTCGCATTGATAAAGAGATTAGTAAAATGGTTGAGGAGTGCTACAGTAAAGCAGAAAGACTGCTTAGAGAAAATTCTGATACAGTAGAAAAAATTGTTTCTGCCCTAAAGGAATATGAAACCTTACATGCAGATCAGATTAAACGTCTGATGAGAGGTGAAGAAATTACTGGAGATCCAGACAAAGATAGAATTGAAGAAGATGATTCTGATGGAGATCAAGAAAAACAAGAGAGTATAATCACTACTTTTGAACCTGAACCTCAGAATGGGTAAAGACAATCTAGAAATATATTATTTTAGACGACCAGCTGTTTACAGCTGGTCGTTTTTTGCATTGTTATTCTTTTACTTTTAATTTTATTATCGAACTGCTATAATAAAATTCAATAACGAAATTCGATAATGAGGTGTTATTATGGAAAATAAAATTCTAAGAAAACTTTTTCTGGCTTTTATGAGAATCCATATTCTTTATCATGCCAAAAAAGAGCCATTTTTTGGTCTCTGGATGATTAAAGAGTTAAAAAGTCATGGTTATAATATAAGTTCTGGTACTCTTTATCCCATCCTACACTCCATGGAAGCTGATGGAATCTTGAGCAGTGAAGAAAAAACTATTGAGGGAAAGGTCAGAAAATATTACAGCCTTACAGAAAAAGGAGAAGAAGTTTTAATAGAAGTTAAGGCAAAAACAATTGAATTATCAAATGAAATTGTGGATTAGGGGGGCTATATATGTTTGAGTTAAAAAATGTTAAATATAAAAATATTTTAGATATCGAAAAAGTTAAGCTTAATAAAAATTTTGTTACAGCAATTTTGGGCAGCAGTGGTGGTGGAAAAACTACTTTTTTAAAACTACTGAATAATATGATATCAGCTGACCAAGGAGAGATATTTTTTAAAAATAAAAATATCGAGAATTATGAGCCTGTTGCTTTAAGAAGAGAGGTTGTAATGCTGCCCCAGGATCCGGCGATATTTAGAGGGAGTATCAGAGATAATTTTCAAATAACTGAAAAAATTGCTGAGAATGGGAGTTCTAAAAATATAAATTATAAGGATCTTTTAAAAAAGGTTTCTTTAAACAAAAACTTAAGTGATAATGCCGATAATTTATCCGGTGGAGAAAAACAGCGTCTTGCTCTGGCTAGAGTCATGCTTCTGGAACCAGAGGTGCTGCTTTTAGATGAGCCTTCGTCTTCTCTTGACAAAAAAACAGAAGAAAAAATTATTCAAATGGTAGTTGATTATGTTCGAGAAAATGATAGGACATTAATTATGGTTACTCACAGTCCGGAGATAGCTGAAAAATATGCTGACAGAATAATTAATATAGAAAAGGGTAGAATTGTAAGCTGGAAAAATTGATTTACTATTGAATTTTTTTGAGGAGGGAAGTTTATGGAGAATGATATTATAAATATTCAATTACTACAGCTGGTATTTGCTTATATTTTTGTTTTAGTTTTGCTTTTTATTGTCAAAGAAAAAAAGATTGGGCATAAAGCAGAAATTTTACTGGCTTCTGTTAGAATGACCATTCAGTTAGTTGCGGTAGGATTTATTTTGGAATATGTTTTTGCAAATCAAAATCCATATTATAGTTTATTAATTCTGCTGATTATGGAAATCTTCGCAATATATAATATCTATGGTAGGGTTAATTCTGAAATCTCTAAAAAGTTGAAGGGCATAATAGCAGGCTCAATGTTTCTAGGTACCTCAATAAGTATTTTTTTCTTTGTTCTGGTAGTAGTTAGACTGGATCCCTGGTTCAGAGCTGATTATTTTATTCCTTTATCTGGAATGTTGATTGGAAATTCAATGACTGGTATTTCTCTGGGGGTTAACCATTTAATAAATGGATTTAAAGATAACAAATCATTGATAGAAAATTATTTAATGCTGGGTGCTGAACCGGAAACAGCTGTTAAAGAGATAAGTAATCGAGCTTTTTATAATGCAGTGCTGCCAACAATTAATTCGATGATGGGAATGGGAATTGTATTTTTACCCGGAATGATGACCGGGCAGATACTTGCTGGTGCCTCTCCGATAATTGCCATTAAATATCAAATTGCAATTATGATGGGTATTCTAGGAAGTGTAACATTAACTGTGTTTTTTATGGTAAACCGAGGAGCGAAAACATTTTTTAATTCAAGAAAGCAGCTGAGATTATAATTTCAAAGAAAATTTAAGTGAAATAAATATCAAAGCAGGAATTAATTAAATTACATTGAAATATTATAATAAGAATTAAGTATAATTTAAATTTTCAAACAAATTATCCGAGGGGGAAATATAGTGAAAAGTGATATTCAAATTGCTCAGGAAGCTAAAATGAAAGAAATTACCGAAATTGCTACCCAGATTGGTTTAGAGGAAGATGATCTGGAATTATACGGCAAGTATAAGGCAAAAGTGAAACTGGATGTACTCAAAAGACTTTCTGATAACTCTGATAGTAAACTGGTTCTTGTGACTGCGATTACACCGACACCGGCTGGAGAAGGAAAAACAACAACTACAGTGGGGTTGGGGCAGGCCCTGAATCGAATTGGTAAAAATGCTGTGATTGCAATCAGAGAACCTTCCTTAGGCCCGACAATGGGAATTAAAGGTGGTGCGGCAGGTGGTGGTTATGCCCAGGTTATACCCATGGAGGATATCAATCTTCATTTCACTGGAGATATCCATGCGATTGGAATAGCGCATAATTTATTGGCTGCAGCTATTGATAATCATATTAAACAGGGTAATGAATTAAATATTGATCCAACTCAAATCACTTTTAAACGTGCGGTGGATATGAACGATCGAGCGCTTAGAAACACAGTAGTCGGACTGGGTGGAACTAAAAATGGTCAGCCCCGTGAAGATGGATTTTTAATAACGGTTGCTTCGGAGATTATGGCAATTTTATGTCTGGCCAATGATTTAATGGAATTAAAAGATAAACTCGGTAAGATTGTAATTGGTTATACTTATGATGGGGAAAGTGTAACGGCTCATGATTTAAAAGTAGAGGGAGCAATGACTGCTTTATTAAAAGATGCTATTAAACCTAATTTAGTTCAGACTTTAGAAAACACACCTGCTTTTATTCATGGAGGACCATTTGCAAATATTGCTCATGGATGTAATAGTGTTATGGCCACTAAATTTTCAATGAAACTTGGTGATATAACAGTTACTGAGGCTGGTTTTGGTGCTGATCTAGGTGCCGAGAAATTTTATAATATTAAATCCAGATTTGCTGATTTGAAACCTGATGCTACAGTGTTAGTTGCGACTATCAGAGCTTTAAAAATGCATGGTGGGGTAGAAAAAGATAATCTGAAAGAAGAGAATTTAGATGCTCTGGATAAAGGAATAGAGAATTTGGAAAAACATATAGAAAATGTTAATAAGTTTGGTGTACCCACAGTTGTTGCAATTAACAGATTTCCAGATGATACTGAAGCTGAGTTAGAATTAGTTAGAAAGAAATGTGAAGAATTGGGAGTTAATGTCGCCTTATCTGAAGTTTGGGCTAAAGGTGGAAAAGGCGGTGAAGAACTAGCCAATGCTGTTGTAGATGTTCTTGAAAATGAAGAAAGTAAGTTTGAATTTCTTTATGATGAAAAGGCTCCAATTAAAGAAAAAATTGAGACCATTGCTACTGAAATTTATGGGGCAGATGGTGTTGATTATAGTGATACAGCACTGTCTCAAATAAAGAAATATGAAAAACAGGGTTATGCAGAAATACCAGTTTGTATGGCAAAAACGCAGAGCTCGATTTCTGATAATCCGAATTTAAAAGGACGTCCCAGTGGTTTTAGAATTAGTGTTAAGGAAATTAATCTTTCGGCTGGTGCAGGCTTTTTAGTTGTGATGACTGGTCCAGTATTAACAATGCCCGGTCTGCCAAAGAGACCTTCAGCTGAAGACATTGATATTGATGCTGACGGAAAAATTTCTGGATTGTTCTAAATAACTTTAAAAAATTATGTGAATGGGTTATAATATAAATAATGAAATATAGTGATAGAGTAGGCAGGAGGCGTAGAGTGTTCAGAGATGGGACGTTGCTCTGAAACGAAAGCTTTTAGCTGCGGTCTCCCTGTCGCGTCCGCTGTCACCAAAGTCTCCTCTTTCTTTGGTGCAGATTAGAAACTATCATCTAACCAGAGAGGGGGGAGGTGTAAAAAATGAAAATAAGCACAAAAAAGATTGCTTATCTATCTTTCTTAACGGCTTTGACAATTATTTTAACCCGAATATTAAGTATCAGGATTCCAATTGCAGGTGTTGAAGGTGTCCGAATTGGTTTTGGAGCTTTGCCTATAATTTTTGCAGGTGTAGCTTTTGGTCCTGTTGCTGGAGGTATTGTGGGTGCACTTGGAGACCTGCTTGGTTATTTTATTAACCCGATGGGAGCTTATATGCCGCACTTTACTTTTACTTCATTTTTAACAGGCTTTATCCCGGGATTTATGGTGTTTTATGTACTCAAGCGCTGTAGAACATTACCGGTTATATTTATTTCAGTAGCTGTTGGACAGTTAATTTCTTCTTTGATTTTGGTACCGTATTTTATTAACACTTTATTTGGAGTTCCCTTTACAGTATTAATGCCTCCAAGACTGATTAGTCAGTTGATTAATATACCTCTTTATGCATATTTTATCAAAGTTCTTTTAAATTATGATGCTGTTAAAGTTCGTGAAATCAAAGCAGGAACGAGCTGCTGACATAAAATTAAATAAGAATCTAAAGGGCCCTTTTTGGGTCCTTTTTCTAGGAGAATTAATAATGGAAAAATATAATAATTTTAATCAAAATAAAATACAGGACAATCTTAAAAATAATATAAGCAGAAAAACTATTCTAAAAATTTATGATAAAGTTGATTCGACTAATAATCAGGCAAAAGACTTAATTGAGAGCTCCATTGCTGAACTAAAATTGTTAAAAAATGATAAATTATTTGTATTTGCAGCGGACTCTCAACTTGCGGGTCGAGGGAGAAGAGGTCATAGCTGGCTTTCCTCGGATCCTGCCAGTATGGCAGTTTCTTTTCTCTTTAAACCGAATTCTAATACTGATAAAATCCCACAAATTACGGCAGCAGCAGCACTTGCCGTTCAGGATACTTTTAACTTTTTTGATTTAAAAACTGTTATAAAGTGGCCCAATGATATTTTGGTTGATCATAAAAAAATTTGCGGCATCTTATCAGAATTAGTATTAAATAGAAAAAACGAAGCTTTTGTAGTAGTTGGCTGTGGGATAAATTTAAATAATGAATTTTTTGCTTCTGAAATTCAAGCAATAGCAACTTCTTATTATTTGGAAAAAAACAAAAAAATAAATAAGAATATATTTCTAGCCAGATTAATAGAAAAAATAGAAACTCATATTACTAATTATTTCTCTGGTAGCAGAGAAAATATTATTAATAAATGGAAAAAAAGATTAAATCTAACTGGTAAAAAAATTGATTTTATTCATAATGGAGAAAAACAGACTGGGTTTATTAAAGAAGTACTTGATAGTGGTAATTTATTAGTTGTTTTAGCAGATGGTAGAGAGAAAGAATTACAATCTGCTACTACATCTTTAGATTATCAGAGTCTGAGTAAATATAATGATTGATTCTGGAAAGGAGAGAAAATGAACTTTAAATTATTAGTAGTTTTATTAGTTTTTTTCTTATTCATTTCTTTTTCTGTATCAGCTCAATATCTGGAAGTGGCTCTGGTTAGTGATGTTGGTGGTTTTGGTGATAAAAGTTATAATGATCAATTAAGAAAATCTTTGATTAAGGTTAGTGAAAATTCAAATTTAAAACTTGAATTTAGAGAATCAAATTTAATGACCGAGTATCAAAGTAATATTAATTATTTTGCAGAAAATGATTTTGATTTAATCTGGGGAGTTGGTTTTACAATGGAGCAGGCGATTAAGGAAGCCGCTCAGATGTATCCAGAGACTAATTTTGTATTATTTGATGGGGTAGTGGAAGAGAAAAATGTTATGTCGATGATTTTTAATAAAGAGGAAGAAGCTTTTCTGGCCGGGATTGTCGCTGCTCTGACAAGTAATAGTTCAAAGGTTGCATTTGTTGGAGGTCAGGATACCCGAACAATGAGACTCTATCAGTTGGGTTTTAAAGCTGGAGCTGATACTGTTAATTCCGGGGTGGAAGTAATTAGCCGTTATGTTGGGAGTTTTAATGATTTTTCTGCAGCCAAAGAGATAAGTTCTGAATTAATAAATGAGAATGTTGACCTGATTTTTTACGCCGCAGGTGCTGCTTCCCGCGGGATAATAGATACAGCTATCGAAGAAGATATTAAATTGATTACCCTAGATTCTGCTGATATAAGCCTTGCTCCAAATAATATAATAACTGCAGTTTTGAAAAATACTGATTATTTGGTTAAACAGCTTATAGAAAATTTTGGTAATGATAATTATAACAGTGAAATCAGAGAATATGGTCTGGATGATAATGCTTTTATTCTGGAACAGAATCAGCTATCTGATATGCTGGATGAAGAAAAAATCAAAAGAATAGAAGAATATAAACAGCAGTTTCTTGCTGGGGAAATTGAATTACCTTCAGTTCCTTAGTTTAAGAATCTAGACTAAGTTTTGACTAATAGTCAAAAAACCATTTAAATCCTATTGATTCTGTGATAAGATAAAATAGAATAAAGTTTAAAATATTTTTAGGAGTGATAAATTGAGATTACCTGAATTAAAGATTGCTGATTTAAGAGCTAAACTTCCTATTATTCAGGGAGGCATGGCAATTAGAGTTTCGATGGCGGAACTGGCTGCAGCTGTTGCCAATGAAGGTGGTATTGGAGTAATTGGTGCTTCAGTTATGACACCTCAAGAATTGAAATCGGAAATCAAAAAAGCGCGAAAATTAAGTGATGGTATAATCGGTGTAAATATAATGTTTGCTGCTAAGGGTTTTGGTGAACTATTAAAAGCCTCAGTTGAAGCAGGTATAGATTGTATTATTTCGGGAGCTGGTTTTTCTCGGGATATGTTTGGTGTTGGGAAAGAATATGATACTCCGGTGATTCCTATTGTTTCTTCTCTCAAGCTGGCAAGGATTTCTCAGAAACTTGGAGCATCTGCTGTAGTGGTTGAAGGAGGAAATGCTGGTGGTCATCTTGGAAGTGATGAGAATAGTTTCGATTTAGTTAAAAAAATTGCTGGTAAAGTTGATATACCTGTAATTGGAGCTGGAGAAGCAGTAACTCCTGCAGATATTGAAGCGATGTTTAAGCTTGGTGTTGATGGAGTTCAGATGGGAACAAGATTTTTGGCAAGTAAGGAGGCTTCGGTTTCGGAAAAATTTAAGAAATTATGTGTTAAAGCCTCTTCTGATGATGTTATGAAGATTATGAGTTCTGTTGGTTATAAGGCCAATGCGATCAAAACTAGATTTTCGGAACTTATTAAGGCTGGAGAAGCTCCTCCACCTGCTAATTGTACAGATTGTTTGAAAAGCTGCACCAAAAAATTCTGTATTAAAGATGCTTTAATTAATGCTAAAAATGGAGATATGGAAAACGGAGTATTTTTCACTGGAGCTGGTATCGGCAGAGTTAAAGAAATTTTGTCTACTAAAGAAATTTTCCAGGAAATAAAAGATTACTTTAATGCTTAGTAGAGATTTGACATCTGGCTGCAGTTTGGTTTAATATAAAGCTGCAGCTTTTAAATATTTAGCTGCTTTTTTAGATAAGCCTGTAAGTATTATGGGGTTGATCAAATACAAATCAATAAGGGGCAGAAAAAATGATTTTAACAATGGATATTGGTAATACTAATACAGTTTTGGGTTTATATCAGGATGAGGATTTAAAAACTCACTGGAGAATTTCTACAGATAGAAATAAAACGCCAGATGAATATGGAATGCTATTTAAAAATTTATTTGAATCAGCAGGTATTAATAATGATGCGGTAAATTCAATTATTATTTCAAGTGTTGTACCACCAATTTTAAGAATTTTAAAGAAAACAGCCTATCGTTATTTTGATGTAAATCCATTAGTCGTTGGGCCTGGGGTTAAAACCGGAATGAATATTAAAACAGATAACCCAAAAGAGGTTGGAGCTGATCGAATAGTTAATGCTGTTGCGGCAGGGCACCTATATGATGGTCCCCTGATAATTGTTGATTTTGGAACCGCTACAACTTTTTGTGCAGTTTCGGCCAGAGGGGAGTATCTTGGAGGATCTATTGCCCCGGGGATTGGAATTTCAGCAGAAGCACTATTTAGTCAATCTGCCAAGTTGCCCAGAATTGAGTTGATTGAGCCAGGGAAAGCCATAGGTAAAAATACAATTGATGGAATGAAATCTGGAATAGTCTATGGTTTTGTTGGCCAGGTTGAATATCTGGTTAAAAAATTCAAACAGGAGCTCTCTGAAGATGCTGTTGTTATAGCTACTGGTGGGCTTGTAAGTTTAATAGCTGCCGAGACTGATTCTATTGATTATGTAGAACCATTCTTGACTTTAAAAGGTTTAAAATATATTGCTGATATAAATGGAATGGGATCTTAAGATGAAGATAAATGATTTAAAAATTGAACCGGCTGTTTTTTTGGCTCCCATGGCTGGAGTAAGTGATTATCCTTATCGGAAATTGATCAGGGAAATGGGAGTTGAACTTCTTTATACAGAGATGGTTAGTGCTAAGGGTTATGAGTATGGAAATAAAAGAACTGCAGAATTAATAGAGTTTGATAAATCGGAAAACGGTAAAATAGCTGTCCAAATTTTTGGTGAAGAACCGGAATTTATGGCCCGGGCTGCTGCAGGCATTGCTGAAGAATATGATGTGGATATCATTGATATTAACATGGGATGTCCTGCCCGGAAAATTGTAAAAAATGGTGCGGGTTCAGCCCTAATGAAAGATTTGGGACTGGCTGCTAAAATTATAAAATCTACTGTTCAGGCCGTAGATATTCCGGTAACTGTTAAGATGCGAAGTGGTTGGGATGCTCATAATCTAAATGCAGTTGAACTGACAAAAATTGCAGAGAAGGCAGGAGCTGCTGCTGTAGCTATTCATGGTAGAACCAGGAATCAATTTTACAAAGGTGAGGCTGACTGGAGTATAATTAAAGATGCAGTTGAGATGGTAGAGATTCCAGTTATTGCTAATGGCGATATTTTTTCTGCCGAAGATGCTAAAATGGTTTTTGAACAGACCAATTGTGAGGGAATAATGATTGGCCGAGCAGCTCAGGGATATCCCTGGATTTTTAAAGAAGTAATTAAATATTTAAAAACTGGAGATTTAATTGAAGCACCTTCTTATTCAGAAAAGATTGAAATGGCTATTAGACATTTAAAACTTGCAGTTGATTATTATGGTGAAAGTCATGGAGTTCCAATTATGCGTAAACATATTTCCTGGTATTTAAAAGGACTGCCAAATGCCAGTGAAATGAAAAATAAAGTTAATCAGATTACTGATTTGAATAACTTAATTGAATTATTAAAAGCTTATCGGAAATCCTTTAGTATGTAGATTAATTGAAGTGATTAGATAATCCTGCTTGACAATAAAAGTAAAGTTATTTATAATAATTAATAATTGTAGACTTATAGTGGTGTCAGGTATAAATACCTGGCACACTTTCGTGTTGGGCTGTATTGCTGGCCCATTCGGCACTTTTATATATATTAGACAATTTCGACAATTCGAAAATTAAAATTCAACGAGAAAGTAGAGGGAGATATTTATGGCAGATCAGGTAATGTTGACTGAAGAAGGTTTTGAAAAATTAGAAAATGAATTAGAATATTTAGAAACAGAAAAGAGACGTGAGGTTGCAAAGCGGATTAAGGTTGCTCGTGAATTTGGAGATATCAGTGAGAATTCCGAATATGATGATGCAAAAAATGAGCAGGCCTTTGTAGAAGGTAGAATTCAGGAAATAAAAAATATGCTTAATAATGCTCATGTAGTTAAAGATGAAGAAGTAACTGATAAAAAAGTTAATCTTGGAACTACAGTTATGCTCCACGACCTTGATAGTGATGAAAAAATCAGCTATACTTTAGTTGGTTCAGCAGAAGCAGATCCTTTAAATTATAAAATTTCCAATGAATCACCTATTGGTAAAGCTATTTTAGGACATGCGATTGGAGATGAGGTAACTGTGGAAACTCCTGCTGGGAAAGTTGATTATGAGATTATTTCAATTAAGAAGGCTAAACATTAATAAAAGTTATTAGATTTATTTATAAAAATTATTAAATTTGCAAGAAATAGAGTTGGTACTCTATTATAATTAAATAAGGAGTTGGATATTTATAATGAGTGAAAATATGCTCGAAGATATGAATGAGTTAATGTTACAGAGGCGGGAAAAGTTATCTCAATTGAGAGAAGAACGCAAAAAGGCTTTTGCCGAAAAATATGAAGTTACTCATCATGCAGCTGAAGTAGAAAATAATTTTGAAGAATTAGAAGAAACAGAAGTTAAATTAGCCGGTCGTCTGATGGCAATTCGTACTCACGGTAAAGCAAGTTTTGCTGATGTAATGGATATGAGTGGGAAAGTTCAATTATATGTTAAACAAAATAATATTGGCGAAGACCGGTACGAGTTTTTTCAGGATTTAGATCTTGGAGACCTGGTTGGTATTACCGGAACTGTTTTCAAAACTAATAGAGGTCAAATTTCAATTAGAGTTTCTTCTTTTAAACTTTTAACCAAATCTTTAAGGCCTTTACCCGAAAAGTTTCACGGTCTAAAGGATAAAGATATACGTTATCGTCAGCGTTATCTTGATTTAATTGTTAATCCTGATGTTAAAGAAACTTTTGTTATTAGAAGTAAAATAATTAAAGAAATGAGAAGATATCTGGAAGAAAAAGGATTTTTAGAAGTTGAAACTCCGATGATGCATCCCATTGCTGGGGGAGCAACTGCTCGACCTTTTGTAACCCATCATAATACTTTAGATATGGATTTATTTTTAAGAATTGCACCAGAACTCTATCTTAAAAAGTTAATTGTTGGTGGCTTTGAGAAGGTATTTGAAATAAATAGAAACTTTCGTAATGAAGGTATGTCCTATAAACATAATCCTGAATTCACTACTATGGAACTTTATCAGGCCCAGGCAGATTATTATGATATGATGGAACTTACTGAAAATCTGATTAACCATTTAGCAGAAGAAGTTCTTGGGGCAGAAAAAGTTGAATACGAAGGAACTGAGCTTGATTTTACTACTCCCTGGACTAGAATTACTATGGTTGAGGCCGTCAAAAAGTATGCAGACGTTGATTTTACTGAATTTGACACAGCAGAAGAAGCCTATAAGGCTGCAGCATCAGTAGGAGTTAAACCTGAGGAAGGACTATCCTACGGTGAAGTTCTTAATGAAGTTTTTGAAGAAAGAGTTGAAGATAAATTAATTCAACCAACTTTTATAATGGATTATCCAATTGAGGTATCACCACTGGCTCAAAAAATAGAGGACGATCCTCGTTTTACCTATCGTTTTGAAGCCTTTGTTTATGGACGGGAAATTGCCAATGCTTTTAGTGAGTTAAATGATCCTGAAGAACAGAAGCGCAGATTTGAAAAACAGGTAGAAATGCGTGAAGCTGGTGATGAAGAAGCTCAGATGATGGATTATGATTTCATAAGAGCACTGGAATATGGTATGCCGCCTACAGGTGGATTGGGGATTGGGATTGACCGCTTGATTATGTTGTTAACAGATTCCAGTTCTATTAGAGATGTTATTTTATTCCCTACTATGAGACCGGAGAGTAATGAGTAATTAAAATTATAAAATAAAACCGGGAATCAGACCCGGTTTTATTTTTCTTACTTATTTAACTAAATATTCAGTTAAATAAGTATTCAATAAATAAGTATTCAATCAAAATATAAGGGGTGTTGCTAATGTTTAAAAAGATTTCAATTAAAACTAATAGCAAAGTAGAATTTATTGATATTACAAAGGATATACAAAAGGCAGTTAAGGAAACTGAGTTTGAGTCTGGTTTGCTTCAAATTCATATACCACACACAACTGCAGCAGTGACTATCAATGAAAATGCTGACCCTGATGTTACAGAAGATATCAAAAAAGAGATAAATAAAATAGTACCCTTTAATGATAATTATGCACATTTAGAAGGTAATTCAGCTGCTCATATTAAGTCAAGCTTATTTGGTGTTGACCAGAGTATTATAGTGAAAAATAAAAAATTATTGCTTGGAACCTGGCAGGGAATTTACTTCTGTGAATTTGATGGTCCTAGAAGCAGAAATATTTACTTAAAAATAATAAAAGATTAATCGTGTTTTTTTTGCTTTAAACTCTTGACAAAAAAGAGGATTGATGTTAAGATAATGTATGTCGCTGAAAAGTTGAAACATTAACTTTTCCGGCCGACAAAATTATTTTAA
>NZ_QPJF01000025.1:0-40842 GCF_003337665.1 Halanaerobium sp. ST460_2HS_T2 | reverse complement strand
GCATGTGTTAAGCACGCCGCCAGCGTTCGTCCTGAGCCAGGATCAAACTCTCCGTATAAAGAATTTGAATTTGGCTCATATTATTTAATATAAGCTTTAAACTAATAATTACTTTTAAGTTTTAACACTCAAAGTATATTAACGTTGGCTTGCTGTTTAATTTTCAAGGTTCAACGCGCTTTCTTTTTTAAACAAAAAGGTTAGCGCCTTGCTCGGGGGTTGACCCCTTCGCACACAATCTCTTTTATAGAACAAATTGATATTTTGGCACTTGCCCATTGAGGGCGGCGCCTTATTTAATTTGTTCTCATTTCGAGATAATGTTTTTATATTTCCTGCCGCCTTTTTTCTCAGCGACATTTAATATCTTATCAACTCCGCCTCACTTTGTCAAGAACTTTTTAGAAAAACTTTGGAAAACTTAAAAGCCTTGAAGAGCTCAGAAATAAACTTGCTTTCTGTGCGACGTTTATTATCATATCAAGGCTTTTTTACTTTGTCAAGAGGTTTTAAAACTTTTTTTAATTATTCCTCCGCCAAGAACCAGATCACCAAGATAAAAAACAACTGACTGACCCGGTGTAACAGCTCTTTGTGCCTCTTCGAATTCAACCTTTAATTCATTTTTAGCTAATTTTTCAATATAAGCTTTAACCGGATAACTGTTATATCTAATCTGGGCTTCAACTTCCATGCGACCATCAATATTATCAAAAGGAATAAAATTAATGTCTTCTGCAATTAAGCCATCACTAAATACAGCTTTATCCTCTCCAACTATCACAGCATTGTTTTCATAATCCAGCTTTGTAACATAAATTGGGTAGCCCATAGAAATTCCCAAACCTCTTCGTTGACCTATTGTATAGTGAGATAAACCATTGTGAGTTCCAACCTGGTTATCCTCACTGTCTAAAATAGGACCTTCCTTAGAAATGTCAGGATAATTTGTGTCTAAAAACCTTACATAATCATCATCAGGCACAAAACAAATTTCCTGACTTTCAGCTTTATTATGAATTTCAAAACCAAGTTCTTTAGCTTTTGCTCTAATTTCGTCTTTTGTATATTCACTTAAAGGAAATAATGTCTGACTCAATTGTTTCTGATTTAAGACATATAACATATAGCTCTGATCTTTATTCTCATCTAGACCTTTTTTTAAGATATAACGTCCATCTTCTTTTTCGATTTTAGCATAATGTCCACTAGCAATATAATCACAACCGATTTCAATTGCTTTTTTATGCAGAGCTTCAAATTTAATTTCTTTATTACACATCACACAGGGATTTGGAGTTCTTCCCCGACTGTATTCATCAACAAAATAGTCGATTACTTTATCCTGAAACTCATCCTGCAGGTTAAAAACAAAATGAGGTATATTAAGTTTTTGCGCAACTCTTTTTGCATCCCTTACTGCAGAGTAAGAACAACAGTGATCTTCTCTGTCGGTTGCTTCTTCATAATCAGGGAAAATATGCATTGTTCCTCCTATAACTTCATAACCCTCTTCTTTTAAGAGAGCAGCAGCTACCGAACTATCTACACCACCACTCATTGCAATCATTACTTTTTTCATAACTTACACCCTTATAAATTTATTTATTCTTAATCAAATTAACTCGATCTACTTTAATGAATTTAATCTATTAATAATTTCTTTTAATTTATCAATTACAAAATCTATTTCTTCTCTGGTGTTACCCTTCCCCAGAGAAAATCTAATAGCTCCTTTTAGATACTCATCTTCTAAGTTTATTGCTTTTAAGACATGAGAAACACTTAACGAACCAGAAGCACAGGCTGAACCAGTTGCAGCTGCAATATTACTCAAACTTAAGTTAAATAATATTGACTCCGCATCCAGTTCTCTAAAAGACACATTTATATTGGCTGGTAATCTACTATCTGATTCAGGTCCATTAATTTTCAAATTATTAAAACTGTCTTGAAGTTGAATAATAAAATAATCACGCAAAGAAATTAATTTCTTTCTTTTTTTTTCCAAGTTTTTAACTGCAATTTCTGCTGCTTTTCCCATACCAACTGCAGCTGCTAAATTAGCTGTCCCAGCTCTTCTTTTTCTTTCCTGACTGCCTCCAGATATCTGAGGGATTAACTCTACACCCCTACGTACAAAAAGAGCCCCAATACCCTTCGGCCCGTTAAATTTATGTGCTGACAGAGAAAGTAAATCCACTCCTAAATCATCAATCTCTATTTTCAATTGCCCTGCCGCCTGAACAGCATCTGTGTGAAATAAAATGTCATTTTGACTGGCAACAGCAGCCAGTTCTTTAATCGGTTGAATTGTCCCAATCTCATTATTAGCAAGCATAATTGAAATCAAAATGGTATCTTCTCGTATTTCATTTTTCAATTCCTCAATATCAACCAGCCCATTTTGATCCACATTAAGATAACTAATATCAAAGCCCAGATGTTTTTCTAAATATTCACAGCTTTTCAAAACGGCGTGATGTTCAATTTTTGAAGTAATAATATGTTTACCTTTTTTAGAGAGGGCCATCGCCACCCCTTTAATTGCCAGGTTATCAGCTTCAGTTCCACCCGCAGTAAAAACAATCTCCTCTGCTTTCTGGGCACCAACAAGCTCTGCTACTAATTCTCTAGCGTCTTCCAGAGCTGCAGCAGCTTTCTGCCCACTAAGATGAGAACTAGCTGGGTTTGCAAAAGACTGATTATAAAAAGGCTCCATGGCTTTAATTACTTCTTTTAACATAGGAGTTGTTGCCGCATGATCGAAATAAATATCGTTCATTTTATCCAGCCTCTATTTTTTCTTTTTTAGCCAGCTGCTCTCTTTCTTTTTCTGCTACTGCTTTATCTCTTAAATCAGCCAGGGTCATATTTTCAATTACTTCATTAATTACATCAGCTAATTCTTCCCATAAGCCGTGAATTACACATTTATCAATATAATTACAAAAATCATCTTCTATTACACAATCAACAGGTGCAATTGGACCTTCTAAAGTCGTTAAGATATCAGCAACACTTATGTCTTCAGGTTCATGGTTAAGCATATATCCGCCATGAGCTCCTCTAACACTTTTTACTAATTTAGCCTTTCTTAATGTTGCAAATAATTGTTCCAAATACTGTTCTGAAATATTTTGTCTTTCAGAAATTTCACGAATGGGAATTGCTTTACCTTCCTCATTTTCTGCCAGATCGACCATTGCTCTAAGACCATATCTTCCTTTAGTTGATACTCTCATATTTTCACCTCGTATAAACTTGACTTCAATTATCAACTTTCAATTAATTTTAACATATGATTAAAATACTGTCAATACTGCTTTCCCAAATAGATCAAGATTATTTAAAAACACTTTTTATTATTTCAAAATCACAATCAGCAGCGGTCTTTTCCCTCAATATTTTTTTAAGATGATTCTTAATATCTGTTGAAATGACTGCTTTAACAGCTGCTCCAGTATTTGTATACTCAGTGTTTTTAATATCTGCTTTAAATGATTCTAATTGTCCAAGTACAGTACCAAGTTTTTCAAAAGAACTTTTAACCTCAATTAAGTAATACTCATTTAAAGTCTCTATACCTGCTTCTTTAATTGCCAGTCTAGCTGTATCACCATAAGCTCTAATTAAACCACCAATCCCTAGTTTAGTTCCCCCAAAATAACGAGTAACAATTATTACTGTGTTAATCAAGTTTTCTCCCTTGATAGCCTCCAATACTGGAGGACCAGAAGAACCAGAAGGCTCACCATCATCATCAAAAAATTCAATCGGATCCTGGTCTAATTCAGTATTTTCGACTCTAAAAGCTGAAACATTATGACTGGCATCTGGATATTTGTTTTTAATTTCTTTAATTCTGTTTTCAGCCTCTTTTCTATTTTCAACCGAGAATATGCTCCCATAAAATTTACTATCTTTAACCTGATTTCTGACCTCCATATTTTTAGAAGGTCCTTTTTTTAGTCTGGCCACTATTTATCATCCTCTGACTCAGTATTGTTTTTTAAATAATCTAAAAATTGGGCTGTCTTTTTTTCTCGACCCATTTTACCGGGTTCATAAAAAGAAAGATTCTGCATATCATCAGGTAGATAGTTTTGGTCAACATAATTTTTAGAATAATTGTGAGGATATTTATAATTAAGTCCATGTCCCAACTCAGAAGCACCTGCATAATGACTATCTTTAAGATGAGGAGGGACATCCCCCGCTCTATTATTTTCTACAAATTCTACAGCGCTATTAATTGCCTTAACAACTGAATTACTTTTGGGAGCAGTTGCTATATAAATTACTGCTTCAGCCAGTGGTATTTTTGCCTCTGGAAATCCAATCTGCTCCACTGCTCTAGCTGCGGATTCAGCTATTATTAGAGCAGTTGGATCTGCCATACCAACATCTTCTGCTGCATGTATTACTACCCTTCTAGCTATAAATTTGGGGTCCTCACCACTAACAATCATCCTTGCCAGCCAGTAAATTGCTGCATCAGGGTCCGAACCGCGCATACTTTTAATAAATGCTGAAATAATATCATAATGATTATCACCTGAGCGGTCATAATTAAGAATTTTTTTCTGCATTGATTCTTCTATTATTTCTTGATCAAGTTTAATTACACCATCTTTATCTGCTGGAGTTGTTAAAACTGCAAGTTCCAGTGTATTTAAAGCCACCCTGGCATCACCATCTGCAAGTTCGGCAATAAAATTAAGGTCCTTATCTGAAATATTAACTTTAAGTTTTCCCAGTCCTCTCTCCTGATCATTAAGGGCCTGATTTAAAATAGAAAAAACCTGTTTACTATTTAATTTTTCCAGCCTAAAAATTCTTGAACGCGATAGGAGAGGTGAATTAACTTCAAAATAAGGATTTTCAGTAGTTGCTCCAATCATAATAACAGTCCCATTTTCTACTGAAGGCAGCAATGCATCCTGTTGTGATTTATTAAATCGGTGAATTTCGTCAATAAAAAGAATGGTTTTTTTATTATATAAATTTCGATTAGATTTTGCCTTTTTAATAACTTCGCGAATATCTTTTACTCCAGAAGTTACTGCATTCAATTTTACAAAATCTGCTTCAGTCTGATTCGCTATTACCTGAGCCAGACTTGTTTTCCCTGTCCCTGGAGGACCATAAAAAATTAGAGACTGCAGTCGATCAGCTTTAATAGCTCTACTTAAAAGTTTATTTTCACCGACAATTTCCTGTTGACCATAGAATTCTTCCAGGTTACGAGGTCGCATTCTGTAAGCCAGTGGTCGATCATTATTCTTTTCTCTATTATTCTGATTCTCAAAAAGATTCACACTCTCACCTCTATTTTGTGGGTACAATTTCTTTTTCTGTAATTATTAAATCAACAGGAACATCATGGTCTTCAACTGGAATAGAATCAACAAGAAAGCGATTATAACAGAAACCTACTTTTATAGCATTATTTGCATGTTTGCTTAAAAAACTGTCGTAATAACCTCCACCATACCCAATCCTGTAACCTTCTGCTGTAAAACAGGCTCCTGGAACTATTATCAGATCTAGGTCCTTTGGTATCTCCTGCCCTCTTATTCTTGCTACAGGTTCCTGAACACCATAAACACCCTCTTTTAGATCTAAATCAAGATTGTTTACCTGAGCTATTCCTAAATCAATCTTATCTTTTCGGGTATAAGGAAGATATACTAAATAACCACGATCCAACAGTTCTTCCATTAAATCAAAAGTTTCAATTTCTTTGCGCATCGAAGCATAAGCCATAATTTTCTTTGCATTTTCTAATTGCGGCAGCTGCAAAAATCTGTTTTTTATTTTTTTACTCCAGCTGATTATTTTAGTTTGCGAAATTTGAGATCTCTCATTTAAATATTTTTTTCTTAATTTTTCTTTTTCCAGCATCAAATTCACCTCAATTAATTATTAAATTCTAATTCTATAATAGCAGAAAATCGATATTTCCGCAAAAATATGAAGATCCAACAGTACTGAAAAATAATTAGATAAATAATTGCAGATATAAAAAAAGCTAACCCTTAAAGGTTAGCTAAAAGTCCATCCGCCGTGCCGGTTGATTTGGAATTTTGATCCCTGTCTGCCAAGTGGGTGCCCTCCTACCTGGTTTATAGGTCCATTAAAGGCTTCTACGCCGCAGGTAGAGCTCAGGCTCCCTATGTCTAAGTGTTGGTCAAAATGTTTAATCATTATCGAACACGGCAGATGGTATTTACTTTTCTATTAATAATATTAACATATCTTCTTTAAATCTGCAAGCAAAAAATCCCTATAATGCCACTAAGAACGGATAGAAATTCCAAGTTCCTGCAGTTGTTTTTTGTCAACTTCAGAAGGCGCATTTGTTAAAGGTGAAGTTGCTTTCTGAGTTTTAGGAAAAGCAATCACATCTCTAATCGAATCAGTTCGACCAATTATCATCATTAAACGGTCAAGACCAAAAGCAATTCCTCCGTGAGGAGGTGTACCATAATCAAAAGCCTCCAACATATATCCAAATTTTTCCTGTTGTTCTTTTTCACTTATAGATAGAGCAGAAAATACTTTTTCCTGAAGTTGATGGTTATTAATTCTAATACTTCCTCCACCAAGTTCTTCCCCATTTAATACAAGATCATAAGCTTTTGACTTTACAGAAGCAGGATCAGTATCCAGTTTTTCTATATCCTCTTCCAGTGGAGCAGTAAAAGGATGATGGATTGCAGTCAGTCTGTTTTCTGCCTCATCATATTCAAATAATGGAAAATCAACAATCCAGGCAAACTTATATACTTCATCAGGAATCAAATTATTTTCTTTGGCAATTTTAAGCCGCAGATTGCCCAAAGCTGCAGCTACAACTGAAGGCTTATCCGCTACAATTAATAATAAGTCACCTTTTTCTGCTTCCATTGTTTTTTTAATACCCTCTATTTCAGTTTCAGAAAGGAATTTAGCAATTGGAGACTTCATTTGATCTTCTCTTAAAGCCATCCAGGCTAAACCCTTAGCTTTAAACATCTTTACATAATCTTCAAAGGCATCAATTGTACTTCTTGGAGAATCAGCTCCCCCTTTAAAATTAATCCCCTTTACCTGACCGCCATTACTTACAGTTCCACTGAAGATATTAAACTCACTATCTTTAACCACATCAGATAGATCCTTAAGCTCCATTCCAAAACGCAGATCAGGCTTATCTGTACCAAAGCGGTCCATTGCTTCTTGATAGGACATTCGTTTTATTTTTTCTGGAACTTCAATATTACCTACAGCAAATAACTCTTTCATTAGACCCTCAGTAATTTCCATAACCTCTTCCTGGTTAACAAAAGACATTTCCATATCAATCTGAGTAAACTCAGGCTGTCGGTTGGCCCTTAAATCTTCATCTCTAAAACAGCGTGCTATTTGAAAATATCTTTCCATTCCAGAAACCATCAATAACTGTTTAAAAATTTGTGGTGACTGAGGTAAAGCAAAAAATTGACCGGGATTTACTCTACTCGGAACCAGATAATCCCTGGCTCCCTCAGGAGAACTCTTGGTTAAAATTGGAGTTTCAATTTCCCAGAATCCGTTTTGATCAAGATAATCTCTGGTAGTCTTAGTAATATCATGTCTTAAACCCATCAACTTAGTCATTTTGGGTCTTCTTAAATCTAAATATCTATATTTTAATCTTACATCTTCTCCCGTATCAATATTATCTTCAATCTGAATTGGAGGTGTTTTGGCTACATCTAAAACCCTTAATTCTTCAGCCTTTATTTCAATTTCACCAGTTGGCAGATCAGAATTAACATTCCCCTCTGGTCTGGGCTCAACTTCACCTGTAATTGCGACAACATATTCAGACCTGAGTGTATCAGCTTTTTCAAACAATTCCTCACCTGAATCAGGATTAAAAACTACCTGTACAATTCCGGAGCGATCTCTAATATCTGTAAATATTACACCACCATGATCTCTTCTTTTTTGTACCCAACCCATAATTGTAACTTTATTCGCATTATCTTTTTTACTAACTTCTCCACAAAGGTGGGTTCTTTTTAAATCTTTTATTGTTTCCCCCATCTTAAATTTCCTCCTTATCTACTAGCTGCTTCATTTCCTTTAATAAATTGCTTAATTGAATTTCTTTTTCATCTCCGCTTTTCATATTTCTAATTGTAGCAGAGTTTTTATTTAATTCGTCTTCTCCAATGATTATTGTATACTCAGCATTCATCCGATCAGCTGATTTCATCTGTGAACCAACACTTCTACCTAGATAATCAATTTCAGTTCTGAAACCATTATTTCGCAGCTGATCCAGAAGTTTAAAAGATTCTTTTTTAGCCTGTTCCCCAATTACAGTTATGTAAAGATCTACGCCTGATTCAACAGGTAATTCAATCTCCTTAGCTTCTAGAGAAAGAAGTAATCTTTCTATTCCAAGTGCAAAACCAATTCCCGGCAGATCTCTATTTCCAATTTCTTCAGCCAGTCCGTTGTAACGGCCTCCACCAAAAACTGTATCCTGAGCTCCCAGAGCATTGTCTTTTATTTCAAAAGCTGTATTAGTATAATAATCCAGGCCTCTCACAAGTAGTGGATTAATAATATATTCTAAGTCAAGAATATCAAGATATTCCTGAACATCATCAAAATGATCAGAACAGCTATCACAGAGATTATCCGTGATTTTAGGGGCATGTTCAATTACATTCTGACAGCCTTCATTTTTGCAGTCCAGTACTCGCAGTGGATTTCTCTCAATTCTATTTTTGCAGTTATCACATAACTGCTCTTTGTTCTCATTTAAATAAGTTTTTAATTTTTCTACATAAGTTGGGCGACATTCTCCACAACCAACACTATTTAAGTGTAGTTCCAGATTACTAAGACCAAAATCCTGCAGTAATCGCATTCCCAGAGATATAATTTCAGCATCAAGAGCAGGATCATTGGAAGCAATTGCTTCGACTCCTAACTGATGAAACTGTCTAAATCTCCCGGATTGAGGTCTTTCATACCTAAACATGGGACCAATATAATAATATTTAGTTGGTTGAGCCTGACCATAAATTTTATTTTCCAAAAAAGATCTGATTACTGAAGCAGTTCCTTCAGGTCTAAGAGTTATGCTTCTGCCACCCTTATCTTCAAAAGTATACATTTCTTTTTCAACAATATCAGTTACCTCACCAATTCCCCGCTGAAAAAGCTCTGTATATTCAAAAATAGGAGTTCTAATTTCCTGATAGTTATAATTTGAAAAAATCTCATGTGTTTTCTTTTCAATATACTGCCACTTTAAAGTATCCGGTGGTAGTATATCATTAGTTCCTCTTGGAGCATTAAACTTCATTTTTTTCACCTACTGTTTATTCATTTATTTTTAGAAAATCTATCAGCTCAACCCATAATGAGATTGAAACTGATAGATTTAATGATTTACTTAAGTTGTTTAAAAAGGTCTTTAATTGGCATTTTCAGTTTCAACTGGAGTTTCAACCTTAATGTCTTTTTTTAATTGATCTGCTTCTTTCTGGATATCTTCACTAGATTGCTGATCTGTCTCTGCAGCTGATTGAGACTGCATACTTTCACTAATACGCTGCACTTCTTCCATCGCGGACTGCGCCTTTTCTTCAGCCCCCAGGCGACTGTACATCATAAACAACTGATAATAAGTCATAAAATCATCTTCTGCACCTGCAGCAATCTTATCTAACTGAGCTATAGCTTCTTCCTTATTTTCCTGATCAGCCAGGAATTGAGCATAATTGAATCTCAAATCATTATTTTCGGGAAAAGCCTCTACAGCATTATTATAAACTTCTTTTGCTTTTTCTAAATTTTTCTGTCCTTCATATGCCTGAGCTAAATAACTGTAAAAAATCGGATCAGTATCTTCCTTCTCAACAAAGGCTGAGAATTCTTCCACTGCCAGATTATAATTTTCGTTTTCTAGAGCATGATAGGCGCTCAGCACAGGATCATTAATTGTTATATCAGCATTTGCTTTTAATTCTGCCAACCAACTATTTAAAGCTTCATTTCTTTTCTGGGTTCTTATTTCCTGTTTCAGTTTATCTTTAACTTCTGAAAGTGCTGGTCTTTCGTCTTTAGCAGCTTTTGTTTCAGAATCTGATTCCTTACCTGAAGCCGCTTCAGAATTAGAAGTATCTTCAGAATTTTTAGGTTGAGGATACCTCTGCTGATAAAGTTCTTCTATTTCTTTTTCACTTACTTCTATTTCTCCAATCCCCTGATCAATTGTCTGAGTTATTGTTTTGCTATCCTGAATACTTGTCTTAATATCTTCTCTTAAATCACCAATTGTATAACCCTGTTTTGAAAGAGCATCTGCTAATTCTTGATCTGTCATATCATTTTGTTCTAAAATCTTATTATAATTTTCGTCAATTTCTGCTTCTGAAACATCAACCTTAACATCAAGCACTTCCGCCTGAGCCATGAGCAGCTTTCTTTCAATTAAAGCATCCAGAACATTATATCTAAATGGTATAATCTGGGTACTGCTTAGATTGGATTGTGGTGCCTGCTGCTGTAACAGTGAAAAATATTCCTGCTGAGAAATTTCCATACCATTAACTTCAGCAATTACAGAGGAAGCAGTTTGATTAGGAGCCTGCCTGCCTCCACTCTGATTATTTAAATAGGCACCATAGCCCATAAATCCACCAGAGATCACAAAAGCAATTACAACTATATAAACAATAATTCTACTATTATCGCGTAAAGTATCAAACAAAACCTTACACTCCCCTCTCTTAAATATTTATTTTTAAAAATAAAAATTATGCCTAAAAATTGTTTTAATTCTTTTTAATTTTAACCTATTAAATTTTAGATGTCAAACCTCAGCTAATTGCTGGCCAGACACTATTTTTAAAACTACCCAAATTACCGCTGGGTCCATGACCGGGATAAAATATACAGCTGGCTGGTAGCTGAAACAGCTTTTTTTCTACTGAATTTTTTAATTCTTTAAAATCACTGTCCTCTAAGTCGGTTCTACCAATACCATTTGCAAAAATACAGTCCCCAGAAAATAGTATATTTTCTTCCGGAATATAAATAGAAATCCCATCTTCGCTGTGTCCAGGAGTGCTAATAATCTTTAAAGTCAGTGACTCAAATTTAAGTGACTCACCATCATCAATTGATCTATCTATTGCGGGCGCTGTAACTTTATGGCTTAAAAAGAGAGCGGAAAGGTTTAATTTTGGATCAGTAAATTTTAAATTAGCTTTTGGATGAGCCAATACCTCCGCACCAGTTTTTTCTTTTAGAAACTCATTGGCAGCTATATGATCAAAGTGACCATGAGTATTAATTATATATTTCAGCTCTAGATTATTATTCTTAAGATAATCAAATAATCTTTCACCTTCAGCCCCGGGATCAATTATAACTGCCTGCCCAGCCTGAGAAACAATATAAGATTTTACCATAAGTTCACCAACAGTAAATTCTTTTAAATCCATATTAGCCTCCATTTATATATCAAAATTTCTTTTTACTGTCCACCAGAATTGTGACGGGACCGTCATTAATTAAACTAACATCCATCATTGCCTGAAACTCTCCCGTTTCAATTTTCAAACTCGACTCTTTTGCTTTCTTAACAAAATAATCATATAGTTTTTCAGCTTCAGCTGGAGCTGCAGCTTCAAAAAAACTGGGCCTTCGCCCCTGTCGGCAGTCACCAAAAAGTGTGAACTGAGAAACCAGCATTATATCTTTATTCAAATCAACAGCAGATAAATTAAGCTTTTGATCTTCATCTTCAAAAATTCTTAAATTAATTATTTTTTCCAGAAGATAATCAGCATCCTGATGTTCATCTTCCTTTCCAATCCCTAAAAACACCAGTAAACCGGAGCTGATTTCTCCGGTTATTTCTGAATCCACTTCTACTTTAGCACTTTTGACTCGCTGAACAACTGCTCTCATCTAATCCACTCCTATTAAGCAGGTTTGGCTCGACTTACATTTAGAACCCCTGATATTGATTCAATTTTTTTCATAATATCGTACATATGCTCTGTAGAACTTAACTCCAGAGATAGATTTATTACTGCTCTATTATGTTCACTTGTTCTGGCCATAACAGACAGCAGATTAATTTTTTCTTCTTTTATGATATGAGTTATATCATTAAGCAAAGCACTCTTATTTACAGCATCTATCCGTAGATCAACCTGATAGGATTCCGTCCGCCCCCTATCCCAGCTAACTTCTATTATTCGCTCTGGTTCACTTTCTTCAAGATTTTTTAAATTTTTACAATCTTTCCTGTGAACGGAAACGCCACGCCCCCGAGTGATATAACCTACTATATCATCACCAGGAACAGGATTACAGCATTTTGCCATCCGGACAAGCATTTCTTCCATACCTTTAACTGATACACCTTTATCAACTGAGGTAGTCTTTTTTTGAGAAGAACTATGTTTTTTTTCAAGATCTTTTTCTTCCTCATAATCACTAAATTTACTAACTACCTGTTTGGGACTAATATTACTATATCCAAGTTCTTCTAATAAGTCATCAACATCTTTCCGTCCCAGTTCTTTTGTAATTTCTTTTAATTCCTTTTCTTTATCTTTTTCGCTTAATTCAATATTATATTTCTCCAGGTGATCATCCAGGATTCGATGGCCTTTTTCAATAATTTCATCTCGTCTCTGCTTTTTAAACCAGTGTTTAATTTTACTTCGCGCCTTTGAGGTTTTAACAAATTTTAACCAGTCACGTGAGGGGCCATTACTCTTTTTGGAGGTTAATATTTCAACAATATCACTATTTTTCAATTTATATTCCAGAGGTACAATTTTACCATTTACCTTTGCCCCAACACAGCGATGACCAACTTCAGTATGAATATGATAGGCAAAATCTACCGGTGTCCCCCCTTTAGGTAAGGAAACAACATCTCCTTCAGGTGTAAAAACAAAAACCTCATCTTCAAATAAATCAATTTTCAAAGTTTCCATAAATTCCTGTGGTTCCTGAAGATCTTTCTGCCATTCGAGAAGACGTCTTAACCAGGATAGTTTTTCTTCAAATTTTTCATCGCCAACCTTACCCTCTTTATATCTCCAGTGAGCAGCAATACCATATTCGGCCGTTTTATGCATCTCATAAGTTCTAATCTGAACTTCAAGAGGATCACCATTAGGCGCTATTACTGTTGTATGAAGAGACTGATACATGTTGGATTTAGGCATTGCAATATAATCTTTAAATCTACCTGGCATAGGTTTCCAAATTTCGTGAATAATCCCAAGAACTTCATAACATTCCTTAACATTCTCTACCAGCACTCGAACTGCTGTTAGATCATAAATTTCATCAAACTCAACTTCTTTGCGCTTCATTTTATTATAAATACTATAAAGGTGTTTGGGTCTTCCATAAATTTCGGCATCTATACCATGTTCTTTTAAAGTTGATTTTAATTTATCAATAGCCTGTTGAATATCCTTTTCCCGCTGTTTACGGTTAGCCTGAACCTTATGAGAGACTTCATAATACATATCAGGCTTTAAATATCTAAAAGATAAATCCTCTAACTCCCACTTAATCTTTGACATTCCCAGACGGTGGGCAAGAGGAGCATAAATTTCTAATGTTTCTCTGGATTTTTCTTTTCGCTTTTCCTTTTTGAGATAATTTAATGTTCTCATATTATGAAGTCTATCAGCAAGTTTAATCAGTACGACTCGAATATCTTCGGCCATAGCTACAAACATTTTCCGCAGACTTTCAGCCTGCTGATCCTCTTTAGTTTTAAACTGCATTCTTGTTAGTTTTGTGACTCCATCTACAATATGAGCTACCTCAGATCCAAACTCTCTTTCAATTTCATCACTACTAATGCCAGTATCCTCAACCACATCATGTAATAATGAAGCTACAATTGAAACAATATCAAGCTCTAAATCAGCAAGGATAATAGCTACTCCTAATGGGTGCTCAACAAAAGGTTCTCCAGAAACACGATACTGTTCCTGATGAGCTCTTTCGGCATATCCATAAGCTTTTTTTACCATATCCAAATCCGGATCATCCATATAAGATTTTATTTTATCTAATAAGGTATCTAATTCCATCTATATTTATACTCCTTTAATTACCCGGGAATTTATAACAAATTATTCAATTAATAATGATTTAACTTCATAATCTTTTAAGACTTCTCTTCCAGTCAGAGCATCAAGTTCTAGTAAAAATGCGCAGCCAACTACTTCTCCACCAAGTTCTTCAATCATTTCTGTAGCAGCAAGTGTAGTACCCCCGGTAGCAAGTAAGTCATCCACAATTAAAATTTTATCTCCTTCAGATACTGCATCTCTATGTATTTCAATTTCATTTTTACCATACTCTAATTCATAAGATTTTTTTAGAACATCATAAGGAAGTTTACCTGGTTTTCTAATAGGAATAAAACCTCGATCAAGTTCTATAGCAAGTGGTGTTCCTACCAGAAACCCTCGTGCTTCAATCCCTACCACATAATCAATATCATAATCTCTAAACATATCTGCCATTTTAACTATGGCTTCTTTAAGTGCTTCCCTATCTCTCAAAAGTGGAGTAATATCTTTAAATAAAATCCCCTCTTTGGGAAAATCAGGAATATTTCTTATTTTGTCACTAAGATTCATTTTTATCCTCCTTAAAATTAGATACATTTGCAATCAGGTCAAACAGATTTTCTTTAAAAATTAAATTTTTAAATGTCATAAAATTTTCCATTCGCCTGGATAATTTATTATATCGTACTGAGCCTTTAAAGTCCAATTGATTTTGATTATTAAGAGCTAATTCTTTCCTGTTTAGATCTTTAATTATTTGCTGATTAAATTTAATATCTCTTTCTGAAAACAGAAAAATTATTTTCTCCTTTGGAGTTAAAGATCTTTTCTGATATATATCCAGAATATTATTAAAGTGACTCAGAGAAAATGGCAGTGAATAAAATATCAAATGAGAATAATCTGATTCCAGGTCTCTCTCCTTACTAAAAAAACAATGAGCTGGATGATTATTTTTAAAATAATTTTTTTCCTTTTTATGGCTGACATAAACCGCCGCTTTTTTAATCACTTTTTTAGCCAGTAAATTCTCTAATTTCTCATTTTTATTTTTCATATTTCTAAAATCATAAAATTGATAATCATTTTTTTCAAAAATAAGAGCAGTTGAAATATCATTTACAGACCGATAATCATTAACCTTAAGCTGCAGGTTTTCCTGACCCCGCCAGTAATTAATTTCAGCCTGACCAATTAGATCGAAATTAGAAGCAGCAATTTTATCAGCCTGATCACCAAGATTAAAGGCTACAGCCTGAATACCGCCATTTAAATAAATTTTTAAATGCTTATTTTCTTTGCCCATCTGGTAACAACCCCTGCTTTCTAAATTTTGAAATAAAAATTTAGGAGCTGGATTAGCAATCCCATAAGGACGAAATTTTTCTAAATTCTTAACAAAATCTCTGTTGAGTTCTGAAATTTTTAAATTAAGATCTATTTTTTCTCGCCTCAAAAAATCTTCTTCAGTGAGATTCTGCTTTAAATACCGTCTAAAAAGTTCTTTGAATTTAGAAAACATAGCTGGCTTAATACTAAGACCAGCAGCTGCTTTATGTCCACCAAAAGTTAACAGCTCAGAACTACAAAATTTAAGAGCCTGATAAATATTAAGAGCGGAAATACTTCGGGCCGAACCCTTAGCAACATTAGAATTTTGATCAATAGCAAATAAAATTACAGGCAAATTATACTTTTCCAGCAATCTGGAAGCAACAATACCAATAATTCCAGAGTGCCAGTCTGAGTCAGCAAGAATTATTGCCTTTTCTTTTTCCAATTCAAGATCTTTTATTTTTTTTTCAGCTGATTGATAAATTATTTCTTCTTCCTGCTGCCTCTTCTTATTTATTTTGATTAATTTTTTAGCAATATCCTTTAACACATTTTCGTCCTCAACTATCAATAATTTTAAAGCTTCTTCAGCATCATGAATTCTGCCGGCAGCATTTAAAGGTGGAGCAATTATATAACCAATTTGTCCGGCAGTAATCCTATTTTTGTCAAGTTTTAGTTCTTCAATTAAAACTTTTAAACCCAAGACTCTGTCTTTGCTGATCAATTCCAGCCCATTTTTGACTAAAATTCTATTTTCATCCTTGAGGGGAGCTATGTCTGCAACTGTTCCCAGAGCAACTATTGGCAGCAGTTCCTGATACATTTTTTTTACCACATTAGGCCTTAATGCCTGTATTAATTTAAAAGCTGTACCAACTCCTGCTATTTCATTAGCAAAATAATTGTTCTGCTGAACAAGATGATGATTAATTACCGCCTCTGCCAGCGGAAGTTGATCTGATGGAGTATGGTGATCAGTAATAATCAAGTCAATTCCTTTTTCTTTTAAATACTCAGCTTCTTTAAAAGCTGTTATGCCACAGTCAACAGTTATAATCAAATCAATATTTTCTGCAATAATCTTTTTTAAGGCAGAAAGATTTAACCCATAACCATCTTCAATTCTGTCAGGTAAAAAATAATTAACCTCCAGATTATAAGCTTTTTTGAAAAATCTGTATAAAACTGCTGTAGAAGTAATTCCATCAACATCATAATCTCCAAAAACTAAAATTTTTTGTTTTTCTTTTACAGCTTGCTCAATTCTTTTAACTGCCTTGTCCATCCCCGGCAGTTGAAACGGGTCACTTAAATATTTTAGATCAGCATTTAAATATATTTCTTTTTCCTTTTTTGTCTTTATTCCCCGCTCAGCAAGTAAGCTTTCCATAAAATTTGATCGATTATCCTGTCTGTAAGAAAGTATTTTCCATAATTTATTCATCAATTATCACCATAAAATCTATTATTTAATATTTACCTGAACGAAAAATTGAAATAACAAGAAGCAAACCCAGTATTCCTGCAAATGAATATCCAATAAACCCAAGCAGAGGTATATTAAAAATTCGAGGTTCCATATCTGTCTGGATCAGTAAAGTTGAACCAATAATCAGAGATGCAATAATCATACTCATCGATATTCTATTTGAAATAATATCAAGTCTGGAAATAAGATTTTCAAGGTTGGTATGTCTGAAATTTATGGTAAAATCATCTTTTACCAGTTTTTCTAAAACAGATTTTAATTGATTATTTAATTCATATTTTTTTCGGCCAAATTTCCAAATTTCTGAACCAACTCTTGCTGCAATTCTATTTAGCTGCATTCTATCATCAAGTATATCTGAAATAAAACTGCGCCCTACTTCAACCACATTAAAATCAGGATCCAGGTCCTGACCAACTCCTTCACTTACCGCAATTGCTCTAAATAAAAGAAAGAAATCCTGAGGCATTCTTATTTGATGTTCATAAATAAAATATTGCAAATCTTCAAAAACTGCCTTAATCTCAATATTGGCTAAATCACTGCCATAATATCTATCCAGAATTTTTTCCATATCAAGTTGAAACCTTCTGCGATTAAAATTATCAGGTTTACTACCCAGAATTAAAATTACATCCATTAAAACATTAATCTTTTTATTTATCAGCGCATAAAATAGCAGTGCCATCAAATCTCTATCTTCTTCTGTAATCCTACCAACCATACCAAAATCAACATAGGCAATAGTTTTTTCGTCAGTAATAAAAATATTTCCGGGATGAGGATCAGCATGAAAAAAACCATTTATTAATACCTGCCTCATCAAAGCTTTAGCTCCCAGCTCTGCAATAAATTTGTTATGGGGATGACTTTGATCCACCTCTCTCAGTTTAATACCCTTAATTTCTTCCATGATTAGAAGGTTAACTGTCGAAAGCTCAGAATATACTTCAGGAGCAGTAATATATGGATTATCAGCAAAATCACTGCGAAAACGGATTATATTAGCCATTTCTCCTTTGAAATTCAATTCGTCTTTTATAGTTCGTTTAAATTCCTGAATGATTTCCACAGGTCTAATAACAGAATTAAATAAGTTTCTTTCTTCAGCCTGTCGAGCAAGATTCTCCATAATTTCTATGTCTACACTAATTTTCCTATCAATTCCAGGTCTTTTAACTTTCATGATTGCTTCTTCATTATTTTTTAAAACAATTTTGTGAGTTTGCGCAATCGAAGCAGCCCCAACAGCCTCTTTTTCTATTTTTATTATTTCCTGTTCAAATTTATCACCCAGTTCATTTTTTAAAAATTCTTCTATTAGTTCAAAATCCTCAGGTGGGACTTTATCCTGCAGTTTCCTCATTTCAGTTATAAAAACAGGAGGGAAAACATCAGCTCTGGTGCTCAAAAGCTGTCCTAATTTTATATAAGCAGGACCCAACTCCTGCAGAACCTCTCTAATTTTAACAGCCAGCATTTTACCTGTTGGCCTTTCTGCAGTGCTAATTCTTTTTCTGAAAGGTAAATATTTGTTTAAGTCAAGCTGAGAAATAATAAAACCAAGCCCATTTTTAACAAGAATCTGTGCAATTTCACTATAACGCTGAAAATGCCGGTAATGTTTGGGTAAGTTCATATCCATTTTATCACAGCCTTTTTTAAAGATAGAAACCCCTCCAAAACTAAAGGAGGGGTTATGCTCTAAAGGATTTTCTAATTATTATTTGCTGATTCTTTCCTGCCAGGTCACTAAAAGAGGACTGGCTATAAAGATAGAAGAATACGTACCAGCAAACATTCCAATAAAGAGAGCTAACATAAATGTCTGAATTGAAGCTCCTCCAAAGAAATAAATTGCAAGGATTGTAATCAGAGTAGTTATAGATGTGTTAATTGATCTCGGTAAAGTGTCAACTACAGCTGTATTAGCCTGTTTTATAAACGGAACTTTGTGCATCAGCTTCATGTTTTCTCTAATTCGATCAAAGATTACTATGGTGTCATTAATCGAATAACCAACAATAGTGAGCAGTGCTGCTACAAAAGGTGTATTAACCTCTCTGCCAAGAATTGCAAAAACTCCAATTGTAATTAAAACATCATGCATTAGAGTAATAATTGAAATAGCAGCAAATCTAAATTCAAATCTGAAACTGATATAAATAACAATAGCGATTGAAGCTACCAGCATAGCGAGTAAAGCATTTATTCTTAATTCTCTACCTATTGTAGGTCCAACCATCTCAGTTCTCAGCATTTCAGCAGAATCAAACTCAGATTTTATAGCATTATCCACTGTAACAATCTCTTCAGAATCTAAAGTTTTAGCTCTAATAATTATACCATTAGTACCTGATTCTTCAGAATGTTGAATTTTACTATCTTCTGCAATTCCAATATCCTGCAGAACAGCCCTTACTTGTTCCGTTGTAACATCATGATCAAAACTAAACTCCATTAATGTACCACCATTAAAATCTATACCTAAATTGAGTCCATTGATTAATAAAAACAATAATCCGATTCCAATTATAACCAGCGAGATAGTATACCATATTTTTCTTTTACCTAAAATATCCACTTTATTACCCCTTTCTGACCCCGAAAGATTTATTTTCACGTAATAATTTACTGCCTGCAAAAATGTCAATTACATTTCTGGTAACAAAGAAGGCAGTAAACATACTGACAATAATACCTATACCAAGTGTTACAGCGAAACCTCTAACTGTACCACTAGTAAAATAGGCCAGAATAAGAGCAGTCATAATTGTAGTAACATTTGCATCAATAATGGTTGTATAGGCTCTTTTGAAACCAGCATCGATAGCTGCTCTAAGTGTTTTACCTGACTTAAGCTCATCTTTTATTCGTTCAAAGATAATAATATTCGCATCAACCGCCATACCAATAGAAAGAATTAAACCAGCTATACCAGGCAAAGTCAGTGTTGCCTGTAATCCAGCCATTGTTCCCATTAATATTAAACCATAAATTGCCAGAATTACTGCGGCCAGAATCCCAGGGAATCGATAATAAAATACCATATAAATAGCAACTAATAATAATCCTAACAAACCAGCTCTTATACTTTTCTGAATAGATATCTGGCCAAGAGTAGGTCCTACTGTTCTTGTTTCAATTACTTCAACCGGAACAGGAAGAGCACCCTCTCTAATAAGTATCGCATCTTTTTCTGCAGCCTGAGCTGATTCATAACCTGTAATTTGTCCTTTTCCTTCTATTACAGCCTGAACAGTAGGGTTAGTTAGCTGTTCATTATCAAGATATATTCCAATCTTTTTACCCATATATTTTCTAGTTATGTCTGCAAATTGCTCAGATCCACTATCTGTTAATGTAAAAGCAATTACAGCTCTACCATACTGATCATAATCAGCCCTGGCATCTTTTACAGCTTCTCCAGTCATTAAAACTTCACCACTGGAATTCCTAAAAGTTAGCATTGCTGTTCTACCAATTGTATTAATAGCCTCATTCGGACTATCTACCGCTGGTAACTCAACAATAATTCTATCACTACCCTCTCTTTGAATAAGAGGTTCGCTTAACCCTAATTGATTTACTCGTCGTTCAATAACACTTAAAATCCCTGTCATTACTGAATCATTTATTTCTCTTTCTTCTGTGGGCTGAGCCTGCAATACAATATGGGCTCCCCCCTGTAAGTCAAGTCCTAAATTAATGCCATGCTGAAAATATAAAAATGCAGCAAAGGCTATTATAGCTAAAATAATAATTAATTTAATTCGTCTTTTTTGTTTATACCTCATTAAATAAATGTCCTCCTAACAATAAGCAATTAATTTTCAAATGATAAATTATAATTCTGATGATTAATAATTCTCATTTCAGTCAGCGGCCAGTAAACCCAGAAGGCCCTTCCTGATATAGCATCATAATCAACAAATCCTACAATACTTTTGAATCTGCTGTCAGCACTGTGATTCCTGTTGTCTCCCATAACAAAAACACTTTCTTCAGGGACTTCATATGGCCCAAAATCACCGATCATTTTTTCTGGAAGATAATTTTCTTCTAGTGCCTCTCCATTAACATAAGTCACACCGTCTTTAATATATACTGTATCACCAGGCTTGCCAATGACTCTCTTTATATACTTTTGATCTGGTGCGCTCCGAGGAGTAAAAACTATAATATCTCCTCTCTCAGGTGGATGAAATCTGTAAATAAACTTATTTACAAAAAGTCTTTCCCCATCATGAAGTGTATTAGACATTGACCTTCCATCAACTACAAATGACTGGGCTACAAATGTAATTATAAAAAAGGCCAGAATACCTGCTATTACTAAAGATTGCAAAAACTCCTTTACTGCATTTTTCACATCATTTCCCCCAGTTCCTCACTAAATAAATTATTCTTTATCTTTTTTGCTGTCTTCAGAATCATCAACATTTTTGCTGTTGCTTTTCTCTTCTACACGAGAAATTGCATTTTTGACAAAGTCAATATCAACATTCGAAGACACTCTAACTCGAACATTACTGTCTTTGAGTTTGATAATCTTACCTTTAATACCGCCAATAGTAACTATTTTATCACCGATACTAAGATTATCCAGCATGTTCTGATGTTCTTTTTTCTGTTTTTGTTGAGGTCTGATTAAAAAGAACCAAAAAATACCAAAAATTAAGACCCATGGTAAAATTGCATATAAATATTCCATTAACTATCCTCTCCTAATTAATTTTTTTCTCTCATAACTAATTCAACAATAATTATAATATTCCTGCTAAAAGCAAAATATTATTTTAAAAAGAATTAAAATATTTTATTTTAATTCATATTTATCATAAAACTCCTCTCTGAAATCAATAAACCTGTCATCCTTAATAGCCTGCCTGATTTCTTCAGAAAACTTCAGCATAAAATAGAGATTATGGTAGGTTGTTAATCTAACCCCAAGTATTTCATTTCGCTTAAGTAAATGTCTTACATAGCCACGACTATAATTCTGGCAAACATGACAGTCACATTCAGAATCAAGAGGAGAAAAATCTTCTTTATAAGTTGCATTCCTAATTGTTTTTCTTCCTTGATGGGTAAATATCTGACCATGTCGAGCAATCCTGGTTGGCATCACACAATCAAACATATCAATACCATGATAAATACCTTCTATTAAATCTTCGGGAGTTCCTACTCCCATTAAATAACGCGGTTTATCTTCCGGCATCAATGGTGTTGTATAATCAAGCATTTTATACATTTCTTCTTTTGGCTCTCCAACACTCAAACCACCAATGGAATAACCAGGGAAATCAAATTTTGTTGTCTCTTCGACACTCTGTTTCCTTAGTTCTGGATAAACTCCTCCCTGAATGATTCCAAAAAGTGCCTGGCCCCTGGCGGTTTCCATTTCTTTTTTACATCTTTCTGCCCAGCGAAGGGTCCTATTTAATGATTTTTCTACATATTCCTTTTCAGCTGGATAAGGAGGACACTCGTCAAAAGCCATTACAATATCAGAACCTAAGTTTTTTTGAATCTGCATTGATTTTTCTGGTGATATAAAGTGTTTCGATCCATCAAGATGTGATTGAAAATAAACACCTTCTTCTTCTATTTCTCGCAAATTTGCAAGTGAAAAAACCTGAAAACCACCACTATCTGTCAAAATTGGACGATCCCAATTCATAAACTTATGCAGCCCACCAGCTTTAGCAATTAAATCATCACCTGGTCTCAAATATAAATGATATGTGTTTCCAAGTATGATCTGTGAACCAATTTCTTTTAATTCTCTGGATGACATTGCCTTAACAGTCGCCTGGGTACCAACGGGCATAAAGATAGGTGTTTCAATTTTGCCGTGATCTGTAGTTATCTCACCCAGTCGAGCCTGTGAATTCTTATTTTTCTTAAATAATTTAAAATCAAACAAACTAATCTTCCTTCCTGTTTAAAATCAGCATCGCATCTCCCAGACTAAAAAATCTAAATTCATTTTCTACAGCCTGCTCATAGGCTTCTAAAACAAATTCTTTACCTGCCAGAGCCGAAACCAGCATCAATAAAGTAGACTTAGGAAGATGGAAATTCGTAATTAAAGAGTCAATAACTTTAAATTCATAGCCCGGATAAATAAAAATATCAGTCCATCCTTTATATTCACTCAGTTCACCATCCTGAGCTGCGGATTCCAGTGTCCTGGTTACTGTTGTTCCAACAGCTACAACTTTATTACCCCTGGCTTTAACTTCTTTAATTTTTTTAGCAGTCTCAGCAGAAATCTCTGCGTACTCCTCATGCATCTCATGGTCTTCAATATCTTCACTTTTGACCGGTCTAAATGTACCCAAACCAACATGCAGAGTTATATAGTCTAGTATTACACCGTATTCCTGCAATTCTTCTAATAAACGATCGGTAAAATGAAGTCCGGCTGTTGGAGCTGCTGCTGATCCTTTTTTTTCACTGTATACTGTCTGATAGCGCTCGGGATCATCTAATTTTTCATTAATATATGGAGGCAAAGGCATTTCACCCAGCTGATTTAAAATCTCTTCAAAATTATATTCCTGCTGATCCCAGCTAAATTCTACTATTCTGCCGCCAAAATCAGTATATTCTACAACTTCAGCCTCTAAAATATCTTCAAAATTAATCTTAACACCTTTTTTAGCTCTGCGGCCGGGTCTAACTAAAACCTCCCAGCGTCCCTCTGCTAATTCATTTAATAATAATAGTTCAATTTCTGTTCCTGTTGGAATTTTCTCTCCATATAACCTGGCTGGAATAACTCGACTATTATTCATAATGATCATATCACCAGGTTCTAAGTAATCTTTTAAATTTTTAAAAATATCCTCTTTAATCCTGTCCTGTTCTGGATTTAAAATCATTAACCTTGATTCATCCCGCTCAGGAAGAGGTGTTTGAGCAATCAACTCTTCTGGAAGATGATAATCAAATTCTTCTACTTTCATCTAAAATTACCTCCAAAATCATTTAACTTTAATGTAGATCAATCAATATTCTGCTCAATATTAAGATGCTGATAGGCCTTAGTAGTGGCAATTCGTCCTCTTGGAGTACGCTCTAAAAACCCTAACTGAAGCAGATAAGGCTCGTACACATCTTCAATAGTTTCTGTTTCTTCACTGATTGCAGCCGCAAGTGTATTTAAACCAACTGGACCGCCTCTAAACTTAAGTATAATGGTTTCCAATAACTTATGATCAATTCGATCCAGTCCCAGTTCATCAATTTCCAGCAACTTTAAAGCAGCATCCACAACATCTCTATTAATTATACCATCTGCTTTAACTTCTGCAAAATCTCTTACTCTTTTTAAGAGCCGATTAGCTATTCTGGGAGTTCCTCTTGAACGTCTTGCTATTTCAAGAGCTCCATGATCTACAATTTCTACATCAAGAATAGCTGCTGATCTGCTAACGATTTCCTGAAGCTCAGTTTGTTCATAAAATTCCAGTCTGTTAATAACTCCAAATCTGTCGCGCAGGGGAGAACTCAATCTACCAGCTTTAGTTGTAGCTCCTACCAAAGTAAAAGGAGCCAGATCCAGTCTGACCGAGCGAGCACTGGGTCCTTTTCCAATAATTATATCCAGACAGTAGTCTTCCATTGCCGGATATAAAACTTCCTCTACCATTTTATTTAAGCGGTGAATTTCATCTATAAAAAGCACATCACTCGGCTGCAGATTAGTCAAAATCGATGCCAGATCTCCCGGTCTTTCAATAGCCGGACCGGAAGTCTGATGAATATTTACATTTAACTCATTTGCAATTATATTAGCCAGGGTAGTTTTACCAAGTCCAGGTGGTCCATAAAGCATAACATGATCAAGTGCTTCTTTTCTATCTCTGGCTGCCTGAATAAATATCTTTAGTTTTTCTTTCGATTTATTCTGACCAATATATTCTTCCAGACTGAGAGGCCTTAACCCTTTATCTATAGAATTATCATCTTTTTTCTTTTTGGGAGAAACAACTCTTCTTTCATTTTCCATTATTATCTCTCCTTACCAAGCTGGCTTAAAGTTAATCTAATTTTTTCTGATAGGTCAGCTTCAGCATTATATTCTACTTCTCTTAAAGCACGATTTATTTCTGATATTTTATAACCAAGTGCTGTTAGGGCATCAATTATATCCTGACGTTCTTTATCAGTAGTAAAATCTTTAGCTGCTGTGTTATTTTCACTCTGCAAGTAAGCAAATTCCTCTAACTTGCTTTGAAGCTCAAGTATAAGTCGTTGAGCAGTTTTAGGTCCAATACCCGATATTTCTTTTAAAACCACTTCGTTTTTCTGCATTATAGCATTAATAAACCTGGGAGCAGGCATTGTATTTAAAATATTCAAACCCGCACTGGGACCTATACCGTTAACAGTTATTAAAATTTCAAAAAGCTCTTTACCATTTTTTTCTGGAAAAGCAAATAGTTTTAAAGCATCTTCTCTTACATAAGTGTATGTATAAACCTCTATCTCTTCTCCAACCCGGGGTTGTTTTTTAAAACCAGCCAGTTCTAATTCATAACCTACCCCACCAATATTCAGTATTATTTTATTATTTTCAGAATCAATTACTTCTCCTTCTAAATAGCCAATCATAATCTTTCCTCCCATCCAGAATGAGCACTGTATACATGTCCATGACAGATAGAAATTGCCAGAGCGTCTGCGGCATCATCAGGACGGGGAATTTCAGATAAATTCAGTAATGATTTAACCATCATCTGAACCTGTTTTTTGTCAGCTCTTCCATATCCGACAACCGCCTGTTTAATCTGCAGAGGAGTATATTCAGCAACCTCTAAGCCAGCCTGAGCACCTGCAAGTAAAATTACTCCTCTCGCCTGTCCAACTACTATTGCCGTTTTAACATTTTTATTAAAAAATAATTCTTCGACTGCCATTTGCTCTGGCTGAAACTCTTTAATTAAAGCTTCAATATTCCTATGGATAATTTCAAGCCTTTCCACATTGCTTTTATCTGCTGAAGTTTTAATAACACCATACTCTAACACATTAAAATGATTTGTCTCTTTGTCCACCAGAGCATAACCAATAGTTGCCAGCCCCGGATCAATACCTAGAATTCGCAAAAATCACACCCCACTCAAACTAATGTTTGAAACAATTATATCACAATGAGTAAAAATATTAAAACAAAAAAATAAAGACACTGCTGCACAGTGCCCTTATTAAAATCTACAATTATTTTAAAACATCTAAATTAAAATTAGATTAAATTTTAATTAATTCTCTTCAGCTTCAAGTTCAGCTCTAACATCTTCAGGAATCTCAAAATTAGAATAAACATCTTGAATATCATCATGATCTTCTAATTGATCCATTAATCTCAGCATTTTTTTAGCATCACTTTTATCTAAAGTAACTTTATTATCAGGAATCATTGCCAGATCAGCAGATTCAAATTCGTAACCTGCTTCCTCCAAAGATTCTCTGGCTGATTCATAATTAGACGGATCAGTATAAATTATTGCTTCCTCTTCTCCATAATCTAAATCTTCTGCTCCTGCCTCTAATGCTTCTAATAATAAATCTTCTTCCCCAACTTCAAATTCGTTGAGATCAATTACAAGCTCGCCTTTACGCTGGAACATCCAGGCAACACAGCCATTAGAACCAAGATTACCCCCATTTTTATCTAAAATGTGGCGTACTTCTGATGCAGTTCTATTTCTATTATCAGTCATAATATCAAGATATAATGCAACTCCACCAGGTCCATACCCCTCATAAACAAAGGATTCATAGGTCATTCCTTCTAAATTACCTGTACCTCGCTTAATTGCCCTCTCAATATTATCATTAGGCATATTATTATCTTTAGCTTTCTGAATAGCCATTCTGAGATCCGAATTCATCTCAGGATCTCCGCCACCTTCTCTTGCAGCTACAGCTATTTTACGACTTAATTTTGAAAATAACTTACCTCTTCTCTTATCTTCTTTTTGCTTTTTATGCTTTATATTAGCCCACTTAGAATGTCCGGCCATATAATAACCCTCCTTAAATCAAATTACACTTCATTAATCAGTTTGCAGTTTATTGTACCATAATTATGATTGTTTTTCAATATTATGTTCCTCTAAAATCTGTGTCAGATCTTTTAAAAGTGTGTAGATCATCTCTAGTTCTTTTTCGTCTCTATTTAAAAGCAGATCAGTTATATTAGAAATCTTAATACTCGCCTCCGAACTCAAATCATAATTAATCAGTAATTTGTCCACACCTACCCCAAGAGCATCAGCAATATTTATCAGTGATTTTAAGGAAGGTTCCTTTTCTCCTCGTTCTACCTGACCAATATATGTATAATGAAGTCCTGCCTTTTCACCTAGACCCTCCTGGGTTAACTCATTGATCTTCCGGTATTCTTTAATTTTTCTACCAATAAATTCTTTTTGCATTCAGCTCACCTCTAATATATATCTTAGAGCGAAGAGAGCTCAATTTGAAGAGGATATAGGTATTATAATAAAGTAAATAGGTATTATTAGAGTATTTAAGTATTTTTTATCTATAAATATTCTTTTTATAATATTTATAGTCTTTTAAAGAACAAAATATCCCTCAGACACCTTTAATAAATTAAGGTAATATTTTATTGACATAAAAAAACCACAGCCAATCAGCTATGGTTTAAAATAATATTATTTATTGTTGGGCTCTCAAATCACTGATTAATGCTGTCAGTTTTTCTCTACCGCCATTATTCCAGTCTTCTATGAAGCTAGCAATCTTTTCTCTGTCATAATCACTTAAACCTTCACCAAGTGAATCTAGATCATGACTATCCAAATCTTTCATTAAATCTATAGCTTTTTTAAGAGGATACTGAATTTTATAATATATCTGATCAACCATCATTTACCTCCTCAAGCTTTTCTACCAGACCTTCTAATCTGGGCATCGTTTCTCGTTCAATATATCTTATGTAACCTTCGAGTGTCATAATTCTATTATCCAGAACTTTGTTACTCATTTCAGGAGAATAATCATTAAATTGCTCTGTTTTATTTACTGCCGCATCAATATAATCTATTACATCAATTACTGCTTTCTCCATTCAAACACCCCTTTTTTGATTTTTATAAAAATTGAAAATATAACAGAGAAAAAAATAAGTTAACCTATAAGCCGAGTTCTGTATTAGATGATCATCTATCTGGGAGCACAGTTGCCTGAACCCTCAAGCGTCCTTACCCGGAGAAAAGCGGATCACTTTTATATTCTCTCTATTTGGACTTACTCCAGATGGGGTTTACCTGGCATTCCAGTTACCTGAAACCCGGTAAGCTCTTACCTTACCTTTTCACCCTTACTTCCAATGATAAGAATTTCAAGAAAACCCTTTCATCAAAAAGCGGTATATTTCTGTGGCACTAGCCTGGGAGTTACCTCCACCGGGTGTTACCCGGCATCCTATCCTGTGGAGCTCGGACTTTCCTCATCATAAAAGATGCGATCATCCGGTTAACTTATTTTTTTACCATATAAAGTATACCACCAGATTTATAATATGTCAAGCATTCTACTCAAGTTAAAAACACCCACTTATTAGACCTTATTTATAGGTCCAGGGATTTGTATTAAGCTCTGATTTTATAAAGTTTAACTCTTTATTTAATTTTGCTGAAGCTTTTGTCTTTAAACTGGCAGCTAATAAATCTCGAACAAATTTTTCGCTGCCATAATGACCAAAATCAATTAAAGATAAGCCCAACTCTTCTGCTGTCTGAGCTTCGTGAAATTTAATATCTCCTGTTAGATAAAGGTCTGCCCCCTGATAATAGGCATCTTTGATAAAATCAGCCCCACTTCCACTGCAGAGAGCTATTCTCTTTATTTTATTTTTCTGCTCTACAACTTTAAGCTGATCTATGCTGTAAACCTCTTTGATCTTTTCTATTAAAGTTTGGAGCTCAATTTCTTCTTTTAAATCAGCAATTCTGCCAATACCCTTTTCATTTTTTAAATTCTCCATCTGATATAAATCCCAGGCAGGTTCCTCATAAGGATGCTCTCTTAGCAAAGTTTTAACGACCTTATCTAAATTTTCAGGTGCTACTATAGTTTCAAATCTATATTCATTTACCTGATTAAGCGAGTCTTTCTGCCCCAAATAAGGATCAGAATTTTCTAAAGGTCTAAAATTACCATTTCCCTGCTGGTAAAAACCACTGTGACTGTAATTTTTATATTTACCGGCCCCCTCAGCATAAAGTGCATCTCGTACATTTTTAAAGCTGCCTTCAGGAATAAAAGTAACCAGCTTATAATAGTTAAGGCTGCTGGTTGTTTTTAAAACAGAAATATTCTCCACATCTAATTTTCTAATCAGATAATCATTTAAACCACCTTCAGCAATATCCAAATTTGTATGGGCAGAAAATAAGGAAATATCATTTTTAATCAGTCCATAAATTAATTTGCCACTTTCACTCTGGGCATCCACAGATTTGATCCCGTTAAAAATAAAAGGATGATGAGTAATAATTAACTGACAATTTTTATCTAAAGCTTCAGTGAAAATTTCATTATTAAAATCAAGTGCCAGCAGTACATTTTCTACTTCCTGGTTTAGATCTCCAACCTGCAGACCTACATTATCCCAGTCTTCTGCCAATCTACCGGGAGCAAGTTCTCCCACCAACTGAACAACTTCTGCTACTTTTGCCATAACTTAACCTCCTCAAATAGATACTCATTAGCATACTTATTATTTAAAAGCAAAAAAACCCTGCTCTAATTAAAGAACAGGGTGTTAATATTCCTTGGTGGGCCCACCAGGATTCGAACCTGGGACCAACCGGTTATGAGCCGGTTGCTCTGACCAGCTGAGCTATGGGCCCGCTGCAAAAAACAAATCTATTATTTGTGACGACAAGAATAATTATATGATAGAAATCAGTCCAGGTCAAGAGTAAATTTGCAATTAATCTCCGAAATATTAATGATAATATTGTAATATCTCATAAATACTTCCAATTCCCCATTCATACTCTTTATTCCAGGTAATCCTTCAACTTTTTACTGCGGCTGGGATGTCTTAATTTCCGCAGTGCTTTAGCTTCAATCTGTCGAATTCTTTCCCTGGTAACTCCAAATTCTTTTCCCACTTCTTCCAGAGTTCTTGGTCGACCATCTTCAATTCCAAATCTAAGTTCAAGTACTCTCTTTTCTCTATCAGTAAGAGTATCCAAAACTCCATCTAACTGTTCTTTAAGCAATATATATGATGCCGCTGATGCAGGAGCAGGAGAATCCTCATCTTCAATAAAATCACCAAGGTGACTGTCTTCTTCCTCTCCGATGGGAGTCTCAAGCGAAACAGGTTCCTGTGCAATTTTCATAATTTCTCTTACCTTTTCAGCGGAGATATCCATCTCTTCACCAATTTCTTCCGCCTTGGGTTCTCTTCCCTTTTCCTGTAGAAGCTGTCTTGAAACTCTGATCAGTTTATTAATAGTTTCAACCATATGGACTGGAACTCTAATTGTTCTGGCCTGATCAGCTATAGAACGAGTAATAGCTTGTCTGATCCACCAGGTAGCATAGGTACTAAACTTATAACCTTTGGTATAATCAAATTTTTCTACTGCTTTCATTAGTCCCATATTACCTTCTTGAATTAAATCAAGAAAAAGCATTCCGCGACCAACATATTTTTTGGCAATACTCACCACAAGCCTCAAATTTGCTTCAACAAGTTGCTGTTTAGCCCATTCATCCCCCTGTTCCATTCTTTTGGCAAGTTCCACCTCTTCATCTGCTGTTAAAAGGTCCACTTTACCAATCTCTTTTAAATACATTCGAACAGGATCATCTATACCAACACCCTTAGGAACACTCAGATCAAGACCACTATTTTCATCTTCGTCATCTTCATCCTCTTCATCTTCTAATTTAGAATTAACTATTTCAATATTCATTTCACTGAATATATCATAGATTTTCTCTATATCTTCAGAATCTAAATCAATATCCTCCAGGGCATCCATAATTTCTTCATAAGTTAATTCCCCTTCTTTTTTTCCACGATTGACAAGATTCTTAACTTCATCTATTTTGGCAGGACTCATATCTTTTTCAGCCACTTTAGTCCCTCCTTTCAATATTATAATTCAAACTATAAAATGTTAATAAAATGCGATTTAATTTATTTAAACTTAGTTCTCTTCTACTGAGTAAATTGCACAGCTTTTTTTTGTTGCTGGCTATTCTTTTAGAACTTAAATATTCAGCCAGTTCTAAAATGTGTTCTTTAGTTAAAGAATTATCCTGTTTAACCAGAATTTCTGACCAGTAAGATAAAAGTTCATCTCCTAACTCATTTTTTATTTTATCAATTTTAACTGAATTGCTGATCACACTACCCCTAAATAAACGTTCCGCAAGTTGAGCAGTTCTACCATTAAAATCATTTTTAGAAAGTCTGGCTGTAATCTGCTCTCTTAAACCAGGATTACTAATAAAATGAGCCAGAATTTCTTCCTCAACTTTTTGATAATACGATAATTGTGAGTATAAGTCAAATGATTTTTCTGTTTGCTTATTTTGTTTTTCTCTATTTCTTTGATAATTCCTGCTTTTATTTCTCTGAAATTCTTTTTCCACTTCATCGGCCAGCACTTCTGCCTTGAAATTTGTTTTAGCAGCAGCCCTTTCAATATAAATTTCTCTTTCCAGATTATCACTAACCTCACTCAAAAGTTTAACAATTGACTTCAAAACTTTTTTTCGCACTCCTGGATCATTAAGATTTTTATTCTTAACAATCATATTAATTTTAAAATCAATTAAATTTACAGCTTCTTCTATTAATTTATCAAAGCTTTCTTTGCCTTCATTTTTTAATAGTTGGTCTGGATCACTACCTTCGGCTAACTGAATAACTTTGACATTGATTCCTGTTCCACTCAATATATCAAGCCCTCTTAAAGTTGCTTTATTACCGGCTGTATCTGCATCATAAGCTATATAAGCGTTTTCGGCATATCTATGGATTAATTTTGCCTGCTCTTCAGTAAAAGCTGTACCTAGAGAAGCAATAGAATTATTAAATCCATTTTTATGAGCCTGGATGACATCAGTATAACCTTCCATAATAATACAGCTATTTTTTTTACGAATAGTTTCTTTAGCAAGATGTAAACCATATAAATTTTTCTTTTTACTAAAAATTTGAGTTTCGGGAGAATTAAGATATTTAGGACCATAACCATCCTCAGTCTCCAAAATTCTACCTCCAAATGCAATTACTTCCCCTCGATTATTAAATATAGGAAACATAACTCGGTTTCTAAACTTATCATAATAAGAATTATTTTTCCCTTCACTGATCAAACCAGCTTTATTAATTAAATTAATACCGAACCCCTTTTTTTGTAAAAAATTTAATAAAAGCTGCCATTCATCAGCTGCATAACCAAGCTTAAATTCTTCAATTTCTGACTCTCCAAAACCTCTTTCCTTTAGATAATTCAGGGCATCCCTTCCCATCTCAGTTTCAGTCAATAAATAATTATAAAACCTGGCTGCTAATTTATTTAAAGAAAATAACTGTTCACGTTCTTTATAACGCTGTCGCTGCTGGTTGCTGAGATCAGGAAGTTCCATTCCAGTCCTCTCAGTGAGCATTTTCACTGATTCAACAAAGGTAAGATTTTCAATTTCCATCACAAAATTTATTGCATCTCCACCAGCTCCACAGCCAAAACAGTGGTAAAAATTATTATCAGGATTAACAAAAAATGATGGGGTTTTTTCACTGTGAAAAGGGCATAGACCCTTATATCTATTTCCTGATTTTTTTAATTCAAGATAATCAGAAACCAAATCTACTAAATTAACACTTTCTTTTAATTCATTAATAAATTCATCGGAATATCTGGTCAATTTATCCACCCTGACCTTAATTATTATTTCAAGTTAAAAAAGTATTTTACCGCTGTAATAATATTTCTCTAAAAAGATTATTAATCCTGCATTTATTTATATTAATAACTAAAAGTTTATCGATTTTTGTCGAACCACGGAGTAGGAATAAAATATTTTCTACCCAGATTAATAGCATAACGATCTGTCATGCCCGCAATATAGTCAATTACTGCCTGTTTGTAATTCTTTTCAAACTCTAAATATTCATCAGGAATATAATCAATATGCTCCATAAAAAATTCATAAAGTAATTTTAAAAGTCTTTTTGCTTTACCCTCTTCACTTTTACCTTCAGAACCAATATAAACATTTTCAAAAAGAAAACTTCTTAATTCTTTGGTCGCAGCTTTAACTTCAGCTGAACGTCTTATTTCGCCATGCTGCCAGCTGGAATTTATTAAATCTCTCACCATTACATCGATTCTCTCAGAATGAGTATTGCCCAGAATAGAAATTGCCTTAGCGGGTAAATCAGAATCAGCAATAATACCCGCTCTTAAAGCATCATCAATGTCATGATTAATATAGGCAACTCGATCAGCAATTCTGACAATCTCTCCCTCAAGAGTTAAAGGTTTATTAGCACCTGTATGATTTAAAATACCATCTCTAACCTCAACACTTAAGTTAAGTCCCCTGCTGCCACTACTTCTTTTTTCTATCAGATCCACAACTCTTAAACTTTGAAGGTTATGTTTAAAGTCTGCTCCAGTGATTTCCGAAAGAGCTGCTTCACCAGCATGGCCAAATGGAGTATGCCCCAGGTCATGTCCCAGAGCAATTGCTTCTACTAAATCTTCATTTAATTTAAGAGCTCTTGCTATCGTACGAGCAATCTGAGACACTTCCAGAGTGTGAGTAAGTCGAGTTCGATAGTGATCTCCTTCGGGAGCAATAAAAACCTGTGTTTTATGTTTAAGTCTTCTAAAGGCTTTAGAATGAATAATTCTATCACGATCATGCTGAAATATCGTGCGAATATCAGAATCAGATTCTGGTTTTATTCGTCCTCTACTCTCGGAACTCAAACAGGCAAAATCCGAAAGTTTTTCTCTTTCCCATGCCAGCTGTTCAACTCTGGAAAACATAGTATCAGCTCCTAATCATTAAAATATGAAAGAACCTCAACAGCAGTTTCTTCTATCGTTTTATCCGTAACATCAATTATGGGACAGCCTATTTCTTCCATAATAGAATCAGCATATTCGAATTCCTGATTTATTCTTTCTTTAGCTGCATAGGTTGCATCATCACCAAGTCCCATCTTTTTTAATCTTTCTATCCTGATATCATTTAATAATTCAGGATCTATAGTCAGTCCAACTACCTTGTTATCTTTATTTTCTAAAACAGAGGGGTGGACATCTACCTCAGGTACCAGCGGCACATTGGCAGTTTTATAACCTAAATATGAAAGATGAACAGAAAGAGGTGTTTTAGAGGTTCTGGATACTCCTACTAAAACAATATCAGCTTCTGCAATCCCTTTGGACTCATTTAAATCATCGAATCGGAGAGTAAACTCCATTGCTTCAATTCTTTTAAAATATTCTTCATCCAATTTATATTTAAGCGCAAATTCCTCTCTTGGCTCAACCCCCAGTCTTCCCGCTACCATATTTAGAGGCTGGTCCATCATATCAATATATTCCAGATTATTTTTTTCTGCCAGCATATTTAAATGTTTTCTCATCTCTGTTTTAACAAAAGTATAGGCAATAATTGCATTATCTGCTTTCGCCTTTTCTATAATCTCGTCAATTCTTTCCAGAGAACGCACAAAAGAAAATGACCTGATTTTTACATCAGAGTCAGGAAATTGTCCTACTGCTGACTCCATTAAATGTTTGGCTGTTTTACCGGTTGAATCTGACACTGCATAAGCAATCAATTTTTTTTCACTCATAATTTCTCACCCCGGTTTATTGTTAGTCTAGAGCTATTTTTTCGATATCCATTACCTCGGACATTAAGACTGCGATATGAGCTAATAAGGCCAGTCGATTATTTTTTAATTCAATGTCATCAACCATAACCATTACATTATCCAGAAAAGCATCAATATATTTCTTTAATTCGACCAGTAGATAAAATCCTTTTTGATACTGACCAGAAGTAAAATATTGATTTATATTTGCTTTCCTCTGATTAAATGCTTTATATAGTTCTTTTTCTTCTTCTTCAACTAATAATCCTGCATTTATCTCCATTTTATTTTCAGCTTTATCACTGATATTTTTAGCTCGAACCAGCCCGCGAATTAAATCAACAAATAAATCAGGGTTTTCAGATCTAAATTCCATTAATTTATGAGCTCGCTGATAAAGATCAAGTAAGTTTTGATCATTAATATCAATTACTGCGTTGATAATATCATATCTAACATCTTCTTCAGTCAGCAGATTTTCTAATCTCTGCTTAATAAATTCCTTTAATTCTAAAATTGCAGAATCAATATTATCAGGATTTATAGCAACTATATCCATTGAAAACTTAATTATTTCTTCAATATTAATTGCCAGATCCCTGGATAAAATAATTCTTAAAAGCCCTGTAGCCTGTCTTCTTAGAGCAAAAGGATCCTGAGATCCACTCGGAATATTACCTAAAAGAAAATGACTGCTTAAGTTAAATAATTTTTCTGCCATAGCAAGTACAGTTCCACTTTTTGTCTCTGGTAATTTATCTCCAGCAAATCTCGGCAAATAATGTTCAAAAATAGCTTCTGCTGTTTCTTTATTTTCACCTTCTAAAAGAGCATATTCTTTTCCCATTAATCCCTGAAGATTGGCAAATTCATTTACCATTTCTGTAGCAAGATCATTTTTGCAAATTTCAGCTGCTCTTACTGTCATTTCTTTTTGATCCTTATTATAATTTAAAAGTTCAGCCAGCCTGGCTGTAATCTGCTGCAGTTTTTCCACTTTTTTATAAACACTACCTATATCTTTCTGAAAAACAATATCTTTAATATCCTTACTTCTATTTAAAAAACCATATTTCTGATCTTCAGCAAAGAAGAATTGAGCATCATCAAGTCTACCTTTTAAGACCATTTCATTACCAGAAATTACCTCATCAAGATATTCTTTTCCCCCGTCACGAACACCAATAAATTGGGCCTGCAGTTTATTATCTTCAGTCATCACCGGAAAATAACGCTGGTGTTTCTCCATAGCAGTAATTAAAACTTCAGCCGGCAGTTCTAAATATTCTTCAGCAAAAGTTCCTTTAAATGCTGTTGGAAACTCTATTAAATCAATAACCTCAGCCAGCAAAGAATCTTTGATAACTGCCTGTGCAGTTAGATTAAGATTTGAAATCTGTTTCTTAATTAATTCTTTTCTCCTGTCCTGTTTAACAATAATTGATGCAGATTCTAAAGCAGAAAAATAATCTTCAGCAGAATTGATCTCTACCTTTCCTTCACTCAAAAAACGGTGTCCTATACTATAATTGGCACTTTTGACACCTGCTAGCTCAAGATCAAGTTTTTGATTGCCAAATAAAACTAATAACCATTTAATCGGGCGGATAAACTCCATCTGAATACTGCCCCAGCGCATTGCCTTTGGTAGAGGTACCTGATCCACAATCTTTTCTAAGATATTAGCTAAAATAACTGCTGTCTTTTCACCTTTTTCTACTTTTTCAGCATAAAGATAACCATCTTTCTCTACCAGGTCCTCTACAGCTACTCCCTGTCCTCGAGCAAATCCTTCACCGGCTCTGGTAGGATTCCCATCATCATCAAAAGCAATATTTACTGCCGGACCACGAACAATATCCCGCTGATCTTCCTGCTCTTCCGCTAAAGCATCAACAGCAAGCACAAGTCTTCTTGGGGTAGAATAAACATTCATTTTATCATATTCTAAATTATTATTATCAAAAATAGCAGCTGCTGTTTTTAAATAATCTTCTCTAAATCTCTGCATGGAAGCAGCTGGCATTTCTTCAGTTCCAATTTCAAAAATTAAATTTTTTGCCATCATTATCACTCCTGCTCTCCTGAGTTTAAATAACTGGCCGCACATTGATGAGCCAGTTTTCTAACTCGCTTGATAAATCTAGTTCTCTCTGTTACACTAATTGCTCCTCTGGCATCCAGAAGATTAAAAGCGTGGGAACATTTCAAAGTATAATCATAAGCAGCTAAAGGTAGTTCGGCTGCCAGTGAATTTTCTGCTTCTGCCTCGTAAATATCAAATAATTTAAATAAGTGGTCAATATCTGCCACTTCAAAATTATACTTAGACTGTTCAACCTCATTTTGATGATAAATATCATGATATTTAACACCTTCTACCCAGGTTAAATCATATACATTTTCTACTTCCTGTAAATACATAGCTATTCTTTCCAATCCATATGTTATTTCTACTGTCACGGGATCTGCTTTAAATCCCCCAACCTGCTGGAAATAGGTAAACTGGGTAATTTCCATCCCATCCAACCAGACTTCCCAGCCAAGACCCCAGGCTCCCAAAGTGGGAGATTCCCAGTTATCCTCTACAAAACGAATATCATGCTTTTCAGGTTCAATCCCCAGAGCACGCAGACTATCTAAGTAAATTTCTTGAATATTATCAGGGGAAGGTTTCATAATTACCTGATACTGAAAATATCTCTGCAGTCGATACGGATTATCACCATAACGACCATCAGTAGGACGCCGACAGGGCTGAACATAAGCAGTATCCCAACCCTCCTCACCCAGGGAACGCAAAAAGGTAGAAGGGCTCATTGTCCCTGCTCCCACCTCTATATCGTATGGCTGTTCAATAACACACCCCTGATCACTCCAAAATCTATCCAACGAAAAAATAATTTCCTGGAAATTCATAAACACACTTCCTCTCGTACTCATTTTAATAATTTTCACTAAAATAAAACCTTATCCTTCAGGACAAGGCTCAAATTTAATTAACTATTCATTTTCCTTATTGTATAAAGAAATGATAATGATTTAGGTTTCAAATCAAGATGATAAACCAAAAATTTTTCTGTCAGTTGATTTAATTTTTCTGTAATCTGATTAGGAAAACTTTCAGCTTTAAGTTGAGAAAACTCTGCAAAAATTATTTTATAAAGAGCTCTCATTTCGTTTAAATTGAAAAAAACATTTTTAAAATCATTTTTATTAAAGCAATTTTGACAGATTGAACCGCCCTCTTCCACACTAAGTGGGGTTGATCCCTTAAGATTTATTTTTTCTCCACAGATTGTACAGGTCTCAATCTCAGGTTTAACCCCCAGCAAAAGTATTAATTTAGCTTTAAAGACTGTCAGATAAAATAAAAGCTCTTTCTTTTCCGCCTGAGCCATTTTTTCTAAAATAAGGGCTAAAAGAGAAAAAAGAGCCTGATCAGCTTCATCTTCCAGGCCGGCCCGCTCTACATATTCGGAAACAACACTGGCATAAGCCATATAGTCTAAGTCTTCTCGCAATCTAGAATTCATTGCTATAGACTCGATATGATTTATTTTAGCCAGTGATTTTCCCTGATATAAAGTAAAATTATGATAACTAAAGGGCAGTACAAGTCCGGAACGAGTTTTTTTCCCCTTCCGGGCTCCTCTAGCAACTGCCTTAATTTTACCTCTTTCTCTGGTATATAAAGTAATCAGACGATCTGACTCACCTAAATCAAACTGTTTTAAGACTACTGCTTCTGTCTCAAAAGTTGCCACTTAATTCAACTCCCGTTTATTCCTCATCATCTGTTACTATTGTTACACCTGAACTTGCTCCAATTCTATTTGCGCCTGCATCAAGCATCTCTAAAGCCTGTTCAAAGTTTTTAATGCCACCAGACGCTTTAACTCCGACATCTCGACCAACAGTTTTACGCATAATACTTACATCTTCAACACGAGCTCCATAATCACCAAAACCAGTTGAAGTTTTTACAAAATCAGCTCCTGCTTCTTTTGCAATTTCACAGGCTTTAACTATTTCCTCTTCATCCAGAAAACATGTCTCCAAAATAACTTTTACTATAATATCAGAACTTACACCTGCTTTTTTAGTTGCATCTACAACCGCCTTAATATCAGCTTTGAAAATCTCATAGGCACCTGATTTAAAGGCTCCAATATTCATTACCATATCAATTTCCTGGGCCCCATTCTTAATTGCATTTCTGGTTTCATATGATTTAACTTCTGTAGTATTTGCTCCCAGAGGGAATCCAACTACTGTACAGACCTTAACTGAACTTTCTTCAAGCAATTTAGCAGCCAGAGGAACATATATAGGATTTACACAAACTGATGCAAATTCATGCTCTTTTGCTTCCGCACATAATTTTTTAATATCGTCCACAGTTGCTGTTGGACTTAAATTTGTATGGTCAATCATTTTAGCCATATCACGAGGTTTGATCGCCATTTTTAAAACCACTCCTTAAATTCTTATATTTTTGCTTTATCAATATTTATATTCTACAAACTTTGTCATAGTCCTGCAATAAATTTATTTATAACCCATTCTTTTGAGGAGATTATCTTTCTCACGCCAGTCCTTTAATACCTTTACCCAGAGATCCAAATAAACTTTAGTCTGCATTAAATCTTCTATTTCTTTTCGGGCTGCCTGGCCTATTTTTTTTAACATTTTACCATTTTTACCAATAATAATACCTTTATGAGATTTCTTCTCTACATAAATATTGGCTCTAATATAATAATCATCATTTTTTCTTTCTTTAACTTCTTCAACTAAAACCGCCACCCCATAAGGTACCTCTTCTCTGGTCAGATAAAAAATCTTTTCCCTGATCATTTCTGCAAAAACAAATCTTTCTATTTGGTCAGTTATCATATCTTCTGGATAATACTGAGGACCTTCAGGTAATTTAGAAAATATCTGTTCCAGCAAATTATCAACATTTTTATTATTCAGAGCAGATATTGGTATAACCTGCTTTCCAACTTTTTGACTGTAGTTTTTCTGCCTTTTTATTAATTCCTTATTTGAAATTTTATCAATTTTATTCATTACATAAATAATTTCCTGGTTACTATTTTTTATTTGCTCATAAATTAACTGGTCATTTTTCCCCCAGTAAGTACTGCCATCTAAGATGAAAATAATAACATCAATACCGTCAAGGCTATTATATGCTTCATCCAGCATATATTTATCAAGCTCATTTCGGGGTTGATGTATTCCCGGGGTATCAATAAAAATAATTTGTCCATCATCTTCAGTGTAAATTGCTTTAATACTATTTCTAGTTGTCTGAGGTCTGGGAGAAATTATATTAATTTTTTCTCCTACAAGACTATTCACCAGAGTTGATTTACCAACATTAGGTCTGCCTATAACTGTTACAAAACCAGATTTATAACTCATTATCTTTCTCCATTGAACTGTCCGAAAATGCTCCCGGAAGCAGTTCTGTACTGGTCATAGTTATTTCTTTACCTGTTTCTGTCATCATAATTATTTCAATATCTCCATCAGCAAACTCATTAATAACCTGACGACAGGAACCACAGGGAGGTACCGGTTCCTCAGTAGAACTTACAATTAATACAGCTTCAATTTTTCTATGACCCTGAGAGACAGCTGAAAAAATTGCCGATCTTTCTGCACAGTTAGTTAAACCATAAGCTGCATTTTCTATATTAACTCCTGTATATATCGAACCATCTTCAGTTAAAATAGCTGCTCCCAGTGGAAATTCAGAATAAGGAACATAAGCATTCTTTTTAGCTTCTGCTGCCTTTTTAAACATTTTTTCTTTAATCTCTTTTTTCATTACTACCACCTCACAAAATTACTTTAAATCAATGTTTTAATAACTAATAACTCAACTTTCGGCGTTAGGTTTTAGTAATAAAACCTTGATAAACATAGGAAGAAGCTCAAAAAAGTAGTCATAAAAAATACAAAAACACCCCTAT
>NZ_QPJF01000024.1:0-45993 GCF_003337665.1 Halanaerobium sp. ST460_2HS_T2 | reverse complement strand
GAAATGAAGTTTAAATATACATTTGAAAGATAAAACCCTACTAAAGAAATATTAATTAACTTCTATAGTAGGGTGGCCGTCAGGCCATTTTGTTCTGCCATTTATTAATAATTAGAATAGTATTAGAATCACCTGTGTTGACTTGCTTATAACAAAATTTATGGTATAATAATTAACGATGGATAAAAATTTAGAATATTTAAATTGGGAGTGTTTATTAATGAATTTAAAGAAAAACTTTTTAATTATCACAGCAGTATTTCTATTAGTTTTATCAATGCCAGTAATGGCTCAGGAACAAAATGCTCAGGAAACTAAGACTGAAAAAGTTAAAGAAGCTGTAACTGAACAAACTCCAGAAGTGGCAGCATATGTAAATGGTGAAGAAATTTCGATGCAGGAACTTGAGCAGTTTGCTGGAGTTAGAAATATTTTAATGCAGCTATTACAGTCAAATCAGGAATTTGCATCTGTAATTCTGCAGACAGAGGCAGGTAAAAATGTTGTAGATGAATTTAGAAAATTAAAATTGGAACAGTTAATTACAAATGAACTGCTTGTTCAGGAAGCAAAAGACAGAGGTATTGAAGTTAGTGATCAGGAAATGAACAACATTTTTGATCAGCAGGTAAATGCTCTAAAGCAGCAAAATAATTTAAATGATGAGCAGCTGGAAAAAGCAATTCAGCAGCAGGGATTTGAATCCATGCAGCAGTATAAAGATATGTTTTTTGAAAATAATATGAATGGATTTTTAGTTAATAAATTACGCGAAGAAGTAGTAAGTGATGTTAGTGTAAGTGATGACGAAGCTAAGGAATATTATGATAACAATAAGCAAAAATATGAAACTTCTGAGCAGAAAAAAGTAAGCCATATTTTATTTGATGAAAAAGAAAAAGCTGAAGAAGTTTTAGCTAAAATTAATAATGGTGCTGATTTTGCAGAAATGGCCAAAGAATATTCCACCGGTCCTACAGCAGAAAATGGTGGAGATTTAGGATTTATCACTGCTAATGAGCAGGGTCTAGATAAAACTTTCCGTGATGCTGCAATGAAATTAAGTGTTGGAGAAGTTAGCTCTGAACCTGTAAAAACTCAGTTTGGTTATCATTTAATTAAAGTTACTGATTCTAGAGAAGCAGGAACCAGAGATTTCGAAGAAGTTAAATCTCAAATTAAAAGTCAGCTGAGAAGTCAGAAACAAAATCAGGCTTTTCAAGATTTTGTTGAAGGCTTAAGAGAAGATGCAGAAATAGATGTTAAACTGTAAAAAATAGAATTTTAAATATAAATCAAATATAAATATAATTAACTGTAAAAATTCCTGTTTCAGTAAAATGAGCAGGAATTTTTCGCTTTTATTAAGACTTTATATCTGATATTATAGTTATAGATATAATTTTAAAAATTAGATAGGGAGCTGATTTTAATGATAATTGCTGTACCAAAAGAGATTAAAAATAATGAAAATCGAGTAGCTTTAACAGCTGCGGGTACTGAAATCTTGAAAAAAGCCGGACACCAAATTTTAATTGAAAAAAATGCCGGTCAGGGGAGTGGAATCTCTGATCAGGATTATAATAAAGCAGGTGCAGAAATAGTTAATAATAAAAAAGAACTTTTTGACCGGGCAGAAATGATCATTAAAGTCAAGGAACCTTTACAAGAAGAGTATGATTTATTTAAAAAAGATCAGATTCTATTTACCTATCTTCATTTAGCAGCAGATAAGAAACTTACAGAGGCTTTAAAGAAAAAAGGAGTGACTGCAGTTGCTTATGAGACTGTTCAGAGTGAAGATGGTGAACTACCACTTTTAACTCCAATGAGTGAGGTAGCGGGAAGATTATCTGTACAGGCGGCGGCAGCTTTTCTGGAAAAACCAAAAGGTGGAAGTGGAATGCTGCTGGGGGGAGTACCAGGAGTTAAACCAGCTAAAGTAGTTGTAATTGGTGGAGGAATTGTTGGCCGTAATGCAGCGAAAATTGCTCTTGGGATGGGAGCAGATGTAACAATTATGGATATTAAGCAGTCGACAATGCGTTATATAGATGATATTTTTCAGGGACAGATAAAAACTATTATGTCAAATAATGCTCATGTGGCTGAAGAGGTCAGTCAGGCAGATGTAGTAATCGGTGCAGTTTTGATCCCGGGAGCTAAAGCCCCTAATTTGGTTACAGAAAAAATGATAAAAACTATGACAGATGGTTCTGTTGTTGTTGATGTAGCAATTGATCAGGGGGGATGTATAGAAGGAACTTATCCAACTACTCACGATAACCCAGTATTTACTAAATATGGTGTAATTCATTATTCAGTAGCCAATATGCCGGGAGCAGTTGCTAGGACTTCAACCTTTGCTCTGACCAATGCAACACTTTCCTATATTAAAAAATTAGCTGCTCATGGATATAAAGAAGCTATGCTTAATGATTATTCTCTAGCTAAAGGTTTAAATATTTATCAGGGAGAAATATTCTGTCAGGCAGTAGCAGAAAGCTTTGGGCAGGAATATAGGAGTATAGATAATTTATTAAAATCCTGGCAGTAGAAAGTATAATAATTTGATTAGTATTTATATAGATAAGTTAAAGCAGTTGATGGAGGTAAAATGATGGAACAATATTTAAAAAGACCAGCCTGGATTGAAATTGATCTTAGTGCTTTAGAGCATAATTATAAATTTATTCGCAGTAAAATCAACTCAGAGACTAAGATTGCGGCAGTAGTTAAGGCGAATGCCTATGGTCATGGTGCAGCAAAGGTAGCTAAAAAATTATCTCAGCTGGGAGCGGAATATTTCTGTGTTGGTAGCCCGGATGAAGGTATTGAATTAAGAGAGGCAGGAATTAAAAAGCCAATTTTAGTTCTGGCTGAGGTACTGGAATCTCAGTACCAGGATATTATTAAGGGAGATTTAATTCAGACTGCTGCCAGTATAAATACTTTAAAAGCTTTAAATCAGGCTGGCATTAAAGCAAATAAAATAATTAAAGTTCATTTAAAATTTGATACAGGTATGGGAAGAATTGGATTCTTTCCAGAGGATTTGCTTGAGATTTATCAGTTAGCAGAAAAATTAAAAAATATTAAAGTTGAGGGTGTTTTTAGCCATTTTGCCAGGGCAGATGAAAAAAACAAGGAATTTTCTTTTCAACAGCTAAAAAGATTTAAATCAGCTTTAAATAAAATTAAAGCCGCTGGTTTTAAATTACCTCAGCTACATATAGCTAACAGTGCAGCTGTAATAGATCTAGCTAAAACTTCGCTGGATTTAGTTAGACCGGGAATTATGCTCTATGGTCTACTTCCATCCAATCAATTAAAAAATGAAGCCTATTTAAAGCCACTTTTATCATTTAAAACAAGAATTGTTCAGCTTAGAACTCTGCCTGCAGGTTCAGCCGTCAGTTATGGTTCTACCTATACAACTGAAAAAGATGAGAGGATAGCAGTTTTACCAATTGGTTATAAGGATGGTTATCCAAGACTTTTATCAAATCAGGGAGAGGTTTTAATTAACGGAAAGAGAGCTCCAATTAGAGGTAGAGTTTGTATGGGACAGACTATTGTCAGTGTTGAGCAGATAGAAAATGTTGAAGTTGGAGATGAAGTTGTCTTAATTGGAAAACAGAGTAAGGAAGAGATAAGTGCTACAGAGATAGCTGATTTAGTAGGGACTATCAATTATGAAATAATATGTAATTTAAGTGAAAGACTAAAAAGGATATATTTGTAATTAAATTGGATTTTTGCATTTGAGATTGATAAACTTTTAATAAGTTCTCAAATTTTTGCTTAGAATTTAATAATAATTTTTTAAATTATGAGGAGGCAAATATGATAAAAGATAAAGAAAGAGTTAACAAAAAGGTAACTGGAATCCTGGAAAAAGGCTATGAGGCTCATTATATGTTGAGAAGAGTGCTGCAAAATGACACCCTGTTTTTGGAAAATAAAGATATTATAGATGTAATCTTTATTCAAAGAAAAAGTATGGATTCTCCTGATTTAAAACCAGAGACAATTAGTCCAGCCAAGCTTTTAATAGCAACTAATTATGGTATTTTGTTTATGGAGGAAGGATTTAAAGAAATAAATGATAATTATCTTGGTTATAAATTAAAGAGAATTTATTATGATAAAATTGATAGTGTGGAGTTAGATATCTGCATGTTAAATGGAAATTTTAGAGTAATAACTGGAGGTAAGGAAAATTTTGTTGTAGAATTTAATACAGCAAGTTATTATAAGCAGTTTGAAGAATTTATGAAAATAATTCATGATAATATTACAGAAAATAAATGATTAACATTTTTTTAAGATTTGTAAAAAACAAAATGACTGTACTGTAAAAAGTATTTATAATAGTTTATTTTAGAGCAGCAGAATTAAAAAATCTAAAATTAAATAAAAAAATATTCTTTTTCAGTGCAGTTATTTTTATAAATTATTATTTTAACTTGAATTTAGAAATCTGCTGTAATATAATAGGCATAATAATTAAATAGCCAATTTTATAAAAGCTGAGAAAGACATTAGTAGATTAATTAACTGAAATTAGAGAGCTGATGGCTGCTGCAAATCAGTCAGTTAATTTTTCGAATCCAGTCTGGAGCTGTGAAGCTGAAAATATAATGATTAAGCTGAACCGGTTGGGCCCGTTAAAACTATTTAAGCGGCAGTTTTTCTGTCATTAGGGTGGCACCACGAGCAATCTCGTCCCTTTTTTAGGGAGAGATTTTTTTGTTTTTAAGATGATTTTTTAATTTTTTTTAAAAATCAGATCTATATCAATTTTGATTAAAAATAAATTTTAAGGGGGAATAAAAAATGTTAGATATGAGATTTATTAGAGAAAATCCAGAAGTTGTTGAAAAGGCTATGGAGAAGAGAAATATGGAATCACCGGTAGCAAAATTTCAGAAACTTGATGATAATAGGCGTGATCTTTTATACGAAGCGGAACAGTTAAAGCATAAGCGGAACGTTAATTCTGATAAAATTGGTGAGTTAAAAAGAAATGGTGAAGATGCATCTGATTTAATTTCTGAGATGCAGGAGGTTTCTGCTAGAATTAAAGAACTGGACCAGCAGGTGGCTGAAGTAGAAACAGAATTAAATGAACTGCTTTTATCAATTCCCAATATTCCACATCCAAGCGTACCTGTTGGAACAGATGAGGAGGACAATGAGGAGATAAGAAAATGGGGAGAACCCAGAAATTTTGATTTTGAATATAAAGCTCATTGGGATCTTGGTGAAGAGTTAGATATCTTAGATTTTGAAAGAGGAGGAAAGGTAACAGGTACTCGCTTTACCTTTCTTAAAGGGGCAGGTGCCAGACTGGAGAGAGCTTTAATTAACTTTATGCTTAATCTGCATACAGATGAACACGGTTATAAAGAGGTTTTCCCTCCATTTATTGCTAATGCTGACAGTATGACCGGGACTGGTCAGCTGCCTAAATTTAAAAAGGATATGTTTAAATTAGAAGGGCATGACTATTATTTAATTCCAACTGCTGAGGTACCAGTTACAAATATGTACAGAGACGAAATTTTAGATGTAGAACAGCTGCCTGAATATTTAACAGCTTACAGTGCCTGTTTTAGAGCTGAAGCTGGGGCACATGGTCGAGACACAAGAGGTATTATTCGTCAGCATCAGTTTAATAAAGTCGAAATGGTTAAGTTTGTTAAGCCAGAAGACTCTTATGATGAATTGGAAAAAATAACTGCTGATGCAGAGGACGTGCTGCAGAAATTAGAACTTCCCTATAGAGTAGTAAGTTTATGTACAGGAGATTTAACTTTCTCATCTGCAAAAACTTATGATTTAGAGGTCTGGATGCCGGCTTATGAAACCTACAGAGAGATCTCTTCCTGTTCCAATTTTGAAGATTTTCAGGCCAGACGGGCCGGAATTCGTTATCGTCCTGAGCCAGAAGCCAGTACAGAATTTGTTCATACTTTAAATGGTTCTGGTCTGGCAATTGGGAGAACAGTAGCTGCTATTCTGGAAAATTATCAAAATGAAGATGGGACAGTCACGGTACCAGAAGTTTTAAGACCATTTATGGGAACAGATACAATTAGATAATATTTTAACTTAAAAAGATAATATTGTAATTAAAAGGGCCCTTTTTAGGGCTCTTTCTGTTTTTTAAATAAAATTTTAAATTTTTTTCTAAAAAAAGAAGGAATATGGCTTTGAGTATAGAATAATATAAAACGAGATATAAATAAAACAGTGTTTTACTATTAGAAACACTGTCTTAAAATACCGGCTGAGAGATTCGAATAGGATGCTGAGCTGTTTCTGGAAAGTTTTAAAATTAAAAGGAGGCTTATTTAATGAGTAAAGTTGAAGATTTAAAGAGAATTGAAGAGACTGGGATTGTGGCTGTTGTTAGAGCTGAAAATGCGGAAAAAGCATTAAAAATTACTGAAGCTGTAAAAGCTGGTGGTATTGATGCAATTGAAATTACAATGACTGTTCCTGGAGCTGTAGATGTAATTAAGCAGTTAACTGATGAGTACAGCAGAGATGAAATTTTAATTGGTGCTGGATCAGTTTTAGATGCTGAAACTGCTCGTGCCTGTATTTTAGCTGGTGCAGAGTATATAGTTTCTCCATCACTTGATGAAGAAACTATTGCGATGTGTAACCGCTATCAAAAAGCTGTTATGCCTGGTGCAATGAGTGTAACTGAAGTAGTTAAAGCTATGAAATTTGGTGCAGATATTGTTAAGATATTCCCTGCTACTTTATTTGGTCCTAAGATTATTAAGGCTGTTAAAGGTCCTCTACCACAGGCACCTCTAATGCCTACTGGTGGAGTTAGTTTAGATAATGTTAAAGATTGGATTAAAGCTGGTAGTTTAGCAGTTGGTGTTGGTAGTTCTCTAAGTAAAGGTGCTAAGACAGGAGACTATGAGCAGGTAACAGAAACAGCTAAAGAGTTTATTAGATTGATTAAGGAAGCCAGAGCAGAAATGAATTAAATTTTTATTTCAGAATAATTTTTAAGAATAACTAAAATTCATCTCTCAGCTAACTCAGCTTACCTTCCCGATCAGCACCTCCTGTGCTGCGGTCAGCTCAAGACATCGTGTCTTTCGAGCTGAGTTAGCGGAGATATTCATTAAGTTATTCTAGTAAAAATTCTAATTCATAAAAATTTAATATCATTTCTTCTAGTTAAGAAGGGTGGGTTGGTTGCCCTCATATCTCTGAGAAGTTTAGCCAGCTGAAAGATCAATTTTACTGGCAGATGTAGATTCTATTTTGAATTGTTCATTTTGACACTGTTAAGTTTTTAATATAGGATTATCATTTATTTAAATCAAATTTAATTCAAAAATTATCAGGAGGTTTTTATATTATGTCTAAGAAAGTTGTTACTTTTGGAGAAATTATGTTACGTTTGACCCCACCGGATCATGAGCGTTTTATTCAGGCAGATTCTTTTAATGTTATTTATGGTGGAGGCGAGGCAAATACTGCTGTATCTTTAGCTAATTATGGTCTGGATGCTCGTTTTGTAACTAAGTTACCTGACAATCCAATTGGTCAGGCAGCTTTAAACGAAGTTCGCCGCTTTGGTGTTGATACAGATTATATAGCTCGTGGTGGAGACCGTTTAGGAATTTATTACTGTGAGAATGGCGCAAGTCAGAGACCATCTAATGTAGTTTACGATAGAGCTCATTCTGCAATTGCTGAAGCAGAAAGTGGAGATTTTGACTGGGAAGAAATCTTTGCTGATGTAGATTGGTTCCATTATACAGGAATTACTCCTGCTCTAAGTGAAAAAATGTCAGATGTTACTTTAGAAGCTGTTAAGGCTGCTAAAAAGCACGGGGTAAAGGTAAGCTGTGACTTAAACTACCGGGCTAAGCTCTGGAGTAGAGAAAGAGCAGGTCAGGTAATGGAAGGTTTAATGGAATATACTGATGTTGTAATTGCTAACGAAGAAGATGCTGAAATGGTATTTGACATTAAGAGTGGCTCTGATATTACTGGTGGTGACCTAAATGTTGAAGGTTATAAGGATGTTGCTAAACAGTTAATCGATCGTTTTGACTTAGAATTAGTAGGAAGTCACTTAAGAATCAGCCACAGTGCTTCTAATAATGGCTGGTTAGTTATTCTCTTTGATGGAGAAAACTTTGTTCAGTCAACCAAATATGAAATCACTATTATTGACCGTGTGGGTGGAGGAGATTCTTTTGCCGGTGGTTTAATTTATTCTCTAGTAACTGGTAAAGAACTTCAGGAAGCTGCTGAGTTTGGTGCTGCCGCATCTGCTTTAAAACAGTCAATCCCTGGTGACTTTAACCATGTGAGTGTTAAAGAGGTAGAAACTCTAGCTGGAGGAAATGCTTCCGGTAGAGTTAAAAGATAAATAGTTAATAATTCTATTCCTTAAAGAAGGCTGCAGCTTCAGGCTGTGGCCTTTTTTTCAATTTTAGCATTAAATACAAATTTTTATTTTTTTAGGAGGAATTTCAAATGATTGATCTTGTTACTATTGGAGAGACAATGGCGGCTATGGCACCAGGTGAAGTAGGATCTTTAAAGTATTTAAATAATTTTTCTAAATATATAGCAGGAGCAGAATCCAATGTTGCAATTGGGGTCAGAAGACTTGGGTTCAATTCTGGCTGGATTAGTAAACTGGGTAAGGACCCTCTTGGAGATTATGTAGAATTTTTTGTGCGGGGTGAGGGAGTAGATGTCTCTCAGGTTAAAAGGGATAAAGATCACAGAACCGGATTATTGATCAAAGAGATGCATACAACCAAGGAACCAAAAGTTTTTTATTATCGTGATAATTCTGCTGCCAGTCATCTCAGCAAAGAAGATATAGATGAAAATTATATAAAAAATGCCAGACATCTTCATTTAACAGGGATTACCCCCGCTTTAAGCTCAAGTGCTCGAGAGGCATTTTTTGAGGCTTTAAAAGTGGCCAGGGAAAATAATTTAAAAATTTCTTTTGATCCTAATTTAAGACTTAAACTCTGGGATTCAATTGAAGAAATGAGAGAGGTCATGTTAAAGATTATTCCTCAGGTTAATGTTTTGCTCCCGGGAGTTGAAGAAGGAGAAATATTACTTGGACTTTCTGATCCAGAAGAGATTATTAAGGGCTTTTATGAAATGATGGACCCCGGTTCTCTGATAGTATTAAAAATTGGAGCAGAAGGAGCATTATATTATCAGGGGGATAAGATCGAGCATGTTGAACCGTACTGTGTTGATAATATTGTGGATTTAATTGGAGCTGGAGATGCTTTTGCAGCCGGTCTAATCAGCGGTCTCTTAAGAGAATTACCAATTAAAGAAGCTGTGGAACTTGCTAATTTAGTTGGAGCTCTCTGTATTACTGTTAAGGGTGACATAGAGGGGCTGCCCACCTGGGAACAGGTTGAGGTATATCAGGGTAAAAAAGATGAAATCCATCGTTAAAAAATAATACTTCCAGGTAGATAGTCTGTTTTACTGCTTTGGAGTGTCTACTCTGGAAGTATAATCTGATTTTGATAAAATAGATTTTTATTAATCAGTTTGTTTATCATAATAAAATTGTTTATTTTAAAAGATTTATGATTATAATTGATCTATTTTTTCAATTATTTGAGAAAAGACAAGAGGTTTGCTAAATATATATCCCTGTATATAATCACAGTTAGCAGTTTTTAACTTAGCTAACTGTTTTTCTGTTTCTACACCTTCAGCTACAACTGGTAATTCCATACTGTGGAACAAACTAATTAAACTATCAATAGTGTTAATATTATCATATTCTAAGAATTCTTCAATTAATATCTTATCTAATTTGACTTTTGAAAAAGAGATATAGGTTAAATAATTTAAAGAAGAATATCCGGTTCCAAAATCATCTAAAGCAAGTTTAATTCCCAGATCAGTAAGTTGATTCAAATAATTAATAGCCTTTTGTTCCTGATGAATTAGGAGACTTTCTGTAATTTCAATTTCTAAATTCTCAAAATTTACCTTATTTGCTCTCATATTTTCCTCAATAAAATTAATATAATCCAGATCATTTAACTGCTGCACAGAAAAGTTAATAGAGATTTTTAAAGATTTATTTTTTTTCTTGTTCAAAACAGCTAAATCTTTAATTGCTCTCTTTGTAACCCACCTTGATATTTCAATAATTAATCCACTTTCTTCTGCCACAGGAATGAATTCTGCAGGAGATATAGAATAATTTTTTAATCTAATTAGAGCCTCTAAAGTTTCCACATTTCCGGTTTTAGTGTTAACTTGAGGTTGATATTTCAATTTAAAGCCATTATTTTTAAGTGCCAGACGAAGAATTTTTCTGATATCCTGTTTATTCTTTATTTTATTAAACATATCAGGCTGGTAAAACAGATAATCCTGATTGTAGCTTTCTTTGGCCTGATACATTGCAGTGTCTGCCATTGTAATTAATTCGTAACTATCGCTAGAATCTTTTGGAAAACAGCTTATTCCTAAACTAAAATCAAGATAAAATTCACTTTCTTCAATTAAAAATGGCCTGGCTACCAAAGCTTCTAATTTATAGATATATTCCTTTATTTCATAACTCGAATTAATCCCTTCTAAAAGAAGCAAAAATTCATCTCCACCATATCTAGCGGCAAAGACATTATCAGAAAAAGAATTAAGCAATAGCTGACTGAATTTTTTTAATAGGTTATCCCCATATATGTGGCCAAAGGTGTCATTGATTTCTTTAAAGTTATCAAAATCAAGTAAAATAATGGAACCTTCAATTTTATTAGCTAAGACTGAATCTAATTTTTCCCTAAAATTTCTTCTATTGGCCAGTTGGGTTAAGGGGTCATGATATGCCTGGTATTCTAAATTTTCATTTAAAGCAGTAATTTCCTGATTATAGGCTTCTAATTGCTGATAAGCTGCTGAAATTTCTTCTGTCATATAATTAAAATTTTGAGCTAATTTGCCAATTTCATCCTCTCTGTTACTATTAATTTGGACTTCAAAATCTCCTTTTGCTACCTTTATAATATTATTAATTAACTGATGAAGTGGTTTAAGTAAATATTTTTTATTAATTAAATATACAGTTAGAATTAAAATAAATAATATTATTAAACTTATTTTAAAAATAAGTGATTTTAATTTATCTCTGACTAAAAAAGCTTCTTCTGTGTTAATTTGAGAAAAAATAATACTATTTAAACGATCCAGAGAGACAAAAGATGCTAAAATTTGTTCATCATCCCTTTTATAGTTCAAAGAACCAATCTGTTCATTATATACCTGATCATAATCCAATAATTTATTGATATTATATTTGTTTTTAACAAGTTCGAAATTGGGATGGGCTATAATTTCTCCACTTTGATTGGCTATATATGTATAACCTGTTTGACCCATTTTTTTACTGGCAATTGTACTGCTTAATTGATCAAGTAAAATATCCCCCGCCAAAACTCCCAAGAGCTCTCCCTGTTCATTTTTAATTGGTAAAGCGACTGTAATCATAAGATACCTATCATTTGCGTCTAAATAAGAGTCGGTCCAGATTAACCTGTCTTTTTTAACAGCCTTTTTATACCAAACTCTCTCTCCGGGATTATAATCTGAACTTAAATATACACCAGGATGAATAATCATTTTACCACTGGTGTCTGCAAAATAAATATATTTAAAAACTGAATATTCTTCTTTAACCTGTTCTAACAATTCCCGAATTTCCTGATCGTTATCTAAATGGTGACCAATAAAAGAAGCTGTTAAATTAATAATATTTTCAGTGTCATCTAAAAAGTCATTAACATTAGTTTTTAAAGACTTTGCATTTTCTAAATTAACTTCTTTAACTTGATCACTTATTTCTTCAGAAGTAAGTTCATTAATAGACCAACTTAAGATTGAAATAAAAATAATTAAAATTAAAATTATAAGCCAGTTAACCTTAACTATTAAGCTTTTATACCATTTAACCTGATTGTTATCCATATAACAACGCCTTTCTCAATAAATATATTAAAGTTAAAATATGAGAAAAATTCCTCTTACAATCCAAAATATATTTATTTATCAATTTAATTATATTATAGATTTGCAGAATATTCCAGTATTAAATTACAGTATAAAAAATATTAAAATAAAAAGGGAAATAACTATTGATGAAGAATATTATTTAATAAGAAATTGTTATTTAGAATACAAATTGCCATACTTTTCTTTTTATTTATCTTAAGATAATTTAATAATTTATTCCAAATGCAGCGACTATATAGTCAGGGTGTTTGATTACTGACTATTTTTGCTGTTTACAGATTTAAAATTTATTAATAAAATAAAGGAGATATGCCAGCTACAGTTAATTATAATAGTAATGATTATTAATTACAGTAAAAGAGGTGACATTGATGCCTAATTGGGAGAAAGAAATAAAGAATATTGATTTACTTTCTCAGGGAGACCATGCAGTTTTATTTTATGAAAAAAACAGTGATTGTTTAAATTCTGTACGAGACTTTGTAATTAATTCTTTAAAAGAAAATCAAAAATGCTATTATATTGATCAGGAAGAAAATCAGGAGCTTCTGTTAGCAGAATTAAAAAATACAGATCTGGATCTGGAGAAATATCTAGAAACCGGGCAATTTCTCTGTTTAAAAAAAGAAGAAATTTATGGAGTTCCTTCAAATTTTAACGCTCAGAAAATGTTAAATTTACTTGAAGAAAGCGTTATTCTAGCTGAAAATGAAGGCTATAGTGGTTTAAGTATTACGGGAGAATTAACGGGAGTAGTTGACTTTAGTGGGGGCAAGGAAGAAATAATAAAATATGAGTGGCAGCTTAACGATCGAATTTTTAAAAAATATCCTGTAACTGCACTTTGTAGATATAATATTAATCAGTTTGATAATCAAATAATCAAGGCGGCAGTTGAACTCCATGACTACATTGTCTGGAGAGGAGAATTACATGAAAATCCTTATTATATTGATCCCGAAGGTTATCGCCAGAATAAAATAGAAGAATATGAAATAAAAAGCTGGCTCAAAAATATTAGTGAATATCAAAAAAAAGAAAGTCTTTATAGAAAGGCTATTAATCAGAGTCAAAAAAGATATTTAAGACTTTTTAATAATTCACCGGTAGGAATTATCAAAACTACTTCTCGGGGGAAAGTGCTGCATATAAATCAGAGAATGGCAAAAATAGCTGGCTATGATAGTGTTTATGAAGTGATCAAAAAATACGATAATCTTGGTACTGAATTTTATGTTAACTTTGAGCGGAGAAATGATTTTTTAACTGAATTGAGAAATAACGATGAAGTTGAGAATTTTGAATTTAAAGCTAAAAAGAAGAATGGTGAACATATCTGGCTTAATATGAATGCCAAAATTATTAAAAGAAATAATGACGGCAGCTTTATCATAGAGGGTTTTGTTTTTGATATTAGTGAAAAAAAAGAGTATGAAAAAGAAATTAAGCGAAGAAAGGAAGAATTATCTGCTTCAAACCAGCAGTTGCAGGCCTATAATGAGGAAATTATGTCAATGAATGAAGAACTTGAGGATTCTTTTAAAGAGCTGGCAGATTTAAATAATAGATTTGAAAAAATGATTAGTTTAGTTTCGGATATAGAAAATTTAAGTACAATAAGTGAAGAAGAATTTCTGAGTAAAATTTTAAAACAGGCTGTTACAATAATTCCGGAGGCTGCTGCAGGCAGTGTTTATACTTTTGGACAGGAAAATGTTCAATTTGTAGATTGTATTGGGTATGATCTTGGCAATTTAAAACAGAATGAGATTAAAAATGAAGCTTTTTATAATTACAATTCAGCTATAGAAACTATGACAGCCGCCGAAATTAAAGCGAGAAATAAACAATATATGCAGCCGGAAGATTTTGAAAGTTTAAAGGCGGAAAGTTTGGATAAGATTAAAGAAATAATGTATTTTGATTTAGAACTAAATGGAGAAAAAAAGGCCGGTGTCACTCTGGATATCAAAGCTGACAGCACAAATACATTTACTATTAATTCGAAAAAAATATTTAGAGCTTTTTATAATATAGCATCTTCTTTTTATAAATTAAAAGAATATAACCTGCTTCAGAACAATTTTACCCGGGAGATTATTTCGTCTACTATTAAAATGCTAGAAATGTATGATTTATATACCCGGGGGCATTCGGAAAATGTAGCAGAGCTGGCAGTACAAATAGCGGAAGAAATGGGGTTATCACAAAACATTGTTGATAATATATACTGGACCGGTCTTGTTCATGATATTGGTAAAATGTTAATTCCTTTGGAAGTATTAAACAAAGAGGGAAAACTTAGCAAAAGCGAATATGAGCTTATTAAAGAACATCCGGTTCTTGGCAGTAATGCACTAAAAAGCTCAAGTTCATTAAAACAGTTAGCTGATTATGTACGCTATCATCATGAACGCTGGGATGGAAGAGGCTATCCGGATGGACTTAAAGGTGATCAGATTCCAATTGAATCTCAGGTTATCTGTGCAGCGGATGCCTGGGATGCAATGCGTTCTAAAAGAACTTATCGAGAACCCCTTACTTTTAATCATGCTCTGGCAGAAATCAAAGATAATAAAGGTTTACAATTTGCGCCGGATGTAGCAGAAGCTTTGATAAATGTTTTAGAAATTTAATATCTAAATATTAAATAATCGATGATCTTTAGGAGTGTTTTTATGAAAAAAGAAGAATTACATAAAATTATTAATGAAAATTTTACTCCCGCCTATTATGTTGATCAGGAACGAAAAATAAAAAATTGGAATCAAGAAGCTTTAAAATTAAGTGGATATAAATTTGATCATGTTAAAGATAAATTTTGTTATGATAATATTTTGCAGCATATTAATTCTGAAGGGGTTAATCTATGTCAAAATGGATGCCCTCTACACAAAACATTAGAAGATGGTAAAGTAAGAGAAGCCCAGGTTTTTCTGCATCATAAAAAGGGACATAGGATGCCGGTAAAGGTTAGAACTGTGCCTGTAAAGAATAATGGTGGTGTTATAGGGGCTGTAGAATATTTTATTGATAATAAAACAGAGCCAAATTTTGATACAGAGATAACTGAACTAAAAAATAAAAACTTTATTGATCATTTAACCGGAGCAAGTAATAGACATCACCTTGAATATGTTTTAAAAAAAATTATCTCAGAAAAAGTATTTGAGGAGCAAAATATAGCTTTTTGTTTTTTTGATATAGATAATTTTAAGCTGATTAATGATAATTATGGTCATTTAGTTGGGGATCAGGCGCTTAAGATGACAGTTAAAACTATTAAAGCTAATTTACGTCCTGCTGATAAAATATTTCGCTGGGGTGGAGACGAATTTGCCTTATTACTTTTTAATATTGATAGCAAGAGAGATCTTAAAAAAATTATAAAAAGATTATTAATTTTTATTAATAAATCATATTTTATGATTGAGGATAAAACTAAAGTTTCGATTACAACATCCTGGGGAGCTTCTTTAATTAAAGAAACTGATGAATATAAAAAATTATTAAAACGAGTAGATTCATTAATGTATAGAAGCAAAAATAATGGTAAGAATAAAGTTAGTTTAGGTTAATTAAAAATGATTTCAAATTTTGAAATAGTAGTATAAGCATGATGATTTTGAAAGTTACGGCTATTACATTATTATAAAATATTAATTTTAGACTTAAATTGACTTCTTTTATATGTTATAATTATATTTCAGAAATATTTATTGAAATTCCAAGGAGGTTTTTATTTTGAGTAAATCCGACATGACGGTAATCAAGCGGGATGAGAGAGAAGTAGCTTACAGTCGGGATAAGATAACTAAGGCGATTTACCGGGCAATGGTCGAATCTGGTGAAGATGCGACTGAAGATGATGCAGAACAGGTTGCCTTAGATGTAGAAACAGAACTTATTACAGAGTTTTATAATCAGGATCAGATACCAAAAGTGGAAGAAATTCAGGATTTAGTGGAAGAAAAATTAATGAAGGCTGCCTATGTAACAACAGCCAAAGCTTATATTTTATACAGAAATAAAAGACAGCAGTCAAGATTATCCAGAAAACAGGAGAAAGAAAATCCGCTCTTAACAAATGAATTTTTAAGTAAGTATAAACACCAGCCCAATCCTTTTCCAACTGAGCTGGGAGAATTTATTTATTATAGAACATATTCACGCTGGTTAGAAGAGGAGCAGCGTCGTGAGTACTGGTGGGAAACTGTAAAAAGAGCTGTGGAATATAACTGTTCCTTAGCTCAGACAACAAAAAAAGAAGCAGAAAAACTTTATGATAATGTTTATAACTTAAGAAACTTTCTGGCAGGTCGTACACTCTGGACAGCTTCTACAGAGTCCTCTAAGAAATATGGAATGTCAAACTACAACTGTTCTTTTACAGTTATTGACAGTTTTAAAGCCTATCAGGATTTGTTTTATCTTTTAATGATTGGTTCAGGTGTTGGCTTCCGCGTGCTTCCGCGTGATGTGGAGAAGTTGCCTAAAATTAGAACGGATATTGAAGTTATTCATAAATATTATGAGCCTGTAGATAAAGAAGAAAGAAGAGAATATACAGATTTTGATTTTGATGAAGATGATGTAGTAACAATTAATGTTGGTGACTCAAAAGAAGGCTGGATTCAGTCACTGGAATATTATTTTAAGTTCCTGGTTGACCATGCCTATCGTCCGCTAAAAAGAATTATTTTTAATTATGATTCTGTGCGTCCAAAGGGAGAAAAGCTTAAGACTTTTGGTGGTACAGCTTCTGGACATCAGAGTTTAAAGCGGATGTTTACTAAGATTGATAAATTATTAAAAGAAAAGCCGGACCGTGATTTAGATGATATTAATCGGGTTAAACTAAAGCCAATTGATGCTATGGATTTAGCCAATATTGTAGCGGAAAATGTGGTTTCAGGTGGAGTTAGACGCTCATCTCAGATCTGTCTCTTTAGTGCTGATGATAAAGAAATTGCTCAGGCTAAAAGTAATTTATATGTCAAAGAAGATGATGAGTGGGTAATTAATAAGGAAATTTCTCACCGCCAGATGAGCAACAATAGTATTTTCTACGAAGGTAAGCCTTCTAAAGAACAATTAAAGTGGCATGTTAAGCAGATGCGCTTTAGTGGTGAACCTGGCTTTATCAATGCTGTGGAAGGAAGTCGCCGCCGTGAAAACTTCAAAGGAGTTAACCCCTGTGCAGAAATTCTGCTTGATTCCAGAGGGGTCTGCAATTTAACTTCTTTAAATGTGATGGCCTTTGTTGATGAGGAAGGTAATCTGGATAAAAAATCAATGTTTGAATCTCAGAAACTTTCTGCCAGAGCTGGTTACAGAATGGCTCTAATCGAGTTTGAATTACCGGAGTGGGATCAGATCAACAAACGGGATCGATTGATTGGAACTTCTCTGACTGGTTGGCAGGACATGAAAAATGCTGCTGATTTAAATGAAGCTCAGGAAGCTCAGCTGCTGGAAGAACTGCGTGAGATTGCACATCAGGCTGCAAGAGAAATTGCCAAAGAGGTGGGAGATAATGAACCTAAACTGATTACAACTGTTAAACCTGAGGGAACTCAGACTCAGATGCCTACAGTTTCCAGTGGTCTTCATTATTCACACAGTGCCCATTATGTTCGCCGGGTAAGAATTTCTGCTTCTGATCCGCTGGCCCGGGTCTGTGAAGAATTGGACTATCCTATTCATCCAGAAGTGGGTCAGGATCCAGATGATCCAGAAACTTTAGTGGTAGAATTCCCTGTTAAAGCTCCTGAAGGACAGGTTAAAGGAGATGTGAATGCAATTGATCAGCTGGAAACTTATAAGATGTTTATGGAAAATTATGTTGATCATAATGCTTCAATTACTGTTCATGTTCGTGATGATGAATGGGAAGATGTAGAAGAATGGCTCTGGGAAAACTGGAACAGCGTAGTTGGTATTTCCTTTATTTCCTACAATGATAACTTCTATGATCTGATGCCTTATGAAGAAATTACAGAGGAAGAATACAATCAGCGGGTGGAAGAGATGGAGCGCTTTAATCCTTCCTTAGTATCTAAGTACGAAACAGAGTATTTAGAAAGAGAACTCGATGAATCTTCCTGTGAAGGAGGAGCCTGTCCGGTAAGATAAAGTACAGGTGCCGTGTAAAACTTGATTTATGAATAAAAATGTCGAAAAACATTTTTATTAGATAATATAATTTAATTCTAAGCCTACCTTAACTGGTAGGCTTTTTCTATAGTTATCAATCTTACAGACTTTTTTTAGTAAATTTAATATAATAATGGTATAATAACCTAAAAGAAGATAAAAGCAGATTAAGTATTAGTTCCAGAATAAAAAGAGGAAATACAGAATTTATAAATAAGTTTATATATAATAGCAATTATGGATTTAAAAATAATAATCTATACCAGATATAGGGTGATAAGTAGATGCTGAAAAAAATAATAATTCTGCTCTTTATTTTTGTGTTTTTAAGTAGCAGCTGTATATTAGCTTCAGATATAAGTTTAGAAAATATACAGAAATTAATTGCAGAAAATAATAATAAGCAGGCCTTAGAAATTTTGACAGAGAATAATCTGAATAATAATCCTGATCTTCTCTATTACAAAGCTCTTCTGTTGAGCTGGGAAAAAGAATATGTAGAATCCGAAAAAATTTTGCTGCAATTAATTGATGATTATCCGGAAAGGCTTGAATTTTATAATCATTTAGCCCGGATATATGGCTGGCAGCGGAAATTTGAAAAGGCCAAAAAAATTATTGCAAGAGCCCAGCAAAGGGAATATTCTTCAACCAGAATGGCTCTTTTAGCCAGACATGCAGAATGGCAGGGTAACTGGTTTGAAGCACAAAAATTGATTAAAATCGCTCTAACTAAAGCAGAATCAAATGAATTAAAAAATGAATATCAAAGCCGATTAAAGATAATTAATCAGAAAATCAGGACAGAATTATTTATAAAAGGTAAATTTATTTATTCTCCAGCTGCCAGGGACGATATAAGTTTGCGACTTGGTTTAGAAAAGCCATTAAATGATGGTATTAATTCTGAAATTTCTGCTGGTGTAAATCATTTTAAAGATGAGTTTAATTTGCTTTTAGGCGCAGAAATTGAATTAGCTCCTCCTTTGCTTTTTAATAAAACAAATTTTAGTTCTACTTTTAACTTCTATCAGGGGGATAGTAAGGATAAAATTGAATTAAATAACAGTCTTAATTACTTCTTTAATTCCAAAAATAGAGCCGGCATCAGCTTTGAGATAGTAAAAGATGATGCTAGTTATCAAAACCTTGAATTAGAATATGAATATAGATTTAAAAAAATAATAATGGTATTAAAAAATTCGTCAAGGCATTATTCCACTGGCTGGATTTCTGATTTTTCCCAGCATTTAGATTTTTATTATCCGCGTGATAATTATCTTTTAAATTTTAGAATAAGTCATTATCAGGATGGAGAAAATTTATTTAGAGTCGGTTTTGAATTTTCTAATCTATTTTCTGAGCATAAATATTCTTTCGAAAATCTTAATCTCTGGTTTAATAATCAGCAGACTGGTAATTTAGATTTTAGATTAAATTTAAGATAAAAAGAAAATGTTTAAAGGTGGGGTTATAATGGGAGATGAGAGAGATTATAAGATTTTGATTGCTGAAGATGATGAGTCAATTTCACGATTAATATCTTATAAGTTTAAAAATCAAAATTTGGAAAGTGAAGTAGTTACTGATGGTGATCAGGTGCTGCCGGAAATAGAAAAGGGTGTCTATGATGCTTTAATCTTAGATCTCATGCTGCCGGTTTTAGATGGGATGAGTATTTTAAATAAAATTAGGGAGAATAATATTGAAATACCAGTTTTAATATTATCGGCCAGGAGCCAGGAAAAAGATATACTCAAAGCACTTAAAAGCGGAGCTGATGAGTACTTAACCAAACCTTTTAGACCGGATGAATTAATTATTAGATTAAAAATGCTGCTGGATGGAGTTGATTAATTTTGCGCACTATTTTATATTATGCTGCTTCGATCATAATGTTTTTAATAGTCCTGGTGATATTAATTATTATAGTTTATCATTTAAAAAACAGGAGAAAAGAAAAAAAATATCAAAATCAAAAGAAAAAGTGGGAGCATTATTTATTTAAATATCTGGCAGAAGAAATAAATGTTGAAGAAGCAGCTTTAAAATTAAACAGTAATTATTTTTATTTATATGATTTTATAAAACCTTATTTAAAAAACTTAAAGGGCGATGATTTTGAAAAAATAAAGCAACTTGTAAAAGAAAATGGAATGAATAAATTTTTTTTAGAAAAGCTGGAGCAGGGGAGAAAAGAAGAAAAAATAAAAGCAGCTGTTTTTCTGGGTAAAGTTGAAGAAAAAAAGGCACTGCCATTACTGGAAATTTATCTTGATTCAGATAATAAAGATTTACAGACAGTCAGTATCTGGGCGATTGCTGACATTGGTGAACAGCGTCTTTTCTTTAAGATTTTAAAAATCGTTTTGAAGGAAAGCAGATTTACGTTTGAAATTTTAACGGAAATATTAATTAGATTTGGTAGAGATATCTGTGGAGAAATAGAGGTTTTTTTAAAAGAAAATTTTTATCAAGAAAATAAATTAGAAGTTATTCTCGGGGTACCAGAATATCAAGCTCTTTCTCTGTTTTTTGACATATTTGGCTATTATAGATATCATTCAGGAGTTCAATTAATGGAGCCAGTTTTAATGCCGGAATATAATAATGAAGTATTAATTCATATATTTAAATCACTGGTAAAGATGGAATATCCAGTTGATAAAGATTTAAGTGTTTTTTTAAGTCATGATGACTGGGTTGTAAGAAGTCAGACCGCTCGTTATATTGGTGTGATAAACGCTGACGGGTATTTAGAAGAACTGCAGGTTTTAATTAACGATTCAAACTGGTGGGTTCGCTATTATTCTGCCTGGGCTATTTTAAAAACTGGGAATATAGATGTTTTAAAAGATATCATTAAGAGTGAAAAAAAGGGGAAAGAAATGAGCGAATATGTTTTAGCTCAAAATAATATTTAAAAACGTAGGTGAAGGTAGTGGAGAACTTCTATTATTTTTTATTAGTATTTGACTATTTTGCAGTTTTATACTTCTTTTTAGTTAATGGGACATATATTTTTTTAAATGTGAAGGCCTTTTTTTCAATTAAAAATTACTGGACTTCCAGAGAGATAATTGATATTGAAAATTTATTTCAGAGTGAGTTCTATAAACCGGTGTCAATTATAATTCCGGCCTACAATGAGGAATTAACAATTGTCGATAATATTATTTCTATTTTATCACTGCAGTATCCGGAACTGGAAGTGATTGTTGTTAATGATGGATCAAAAGATAATACAATTGAAGAATTAAAAGATTATTTCAGTCTAGTTGAATCAAGCAGAACTTACAGAGATGATCTAGCAACTCAGCCGGTAAAGAAAGTTTATGACTCTCTTGATTATCCAAATCTAGTAGTTATTGATAAAGAAAATGGAGGTAAAGCTGATTCGCTCAATGCAGGCATAAATATTGCTCAATTTCCCCTGGTCTGTAATATAGATGCAGATTCTCTGATAGATGATCAGGCATTACAAAAAATTGTAGAACCTTTTTATCGTGACTGGCGGGTTATAGCTGCAGGAGGAACGATCAGGGTTGCTAATGAGTGTGGAATTAAAGGGGGTCAGGTAAAAGAAGTCAGGTTATCTAAAAAACCAATTGTCAGGTTTCAAGTTTTAGAATATTTAAGAGCTTTTTTATTTGGACGAGTAGGTTGGGCTTCTCTTAACAGTTTATTGATTATTTCGGGTGCTTTTGGAGTTTTCAAACGTAAATATTTACTTAAAGTAGGTGGCTACAGCACCAGGACAGTTGGCGAAGATATGGAACTCGTTTTAAAACTAAATAAAGAGATGCAGAAAAGTGATCGAGATTATCGAGTGCTGTTTTTTCCGGACCCTGTCTGCTGGACTCAGGTTCCAGAAGAGATTAAAATTCTTTCCAGCCAGAGAAGGCGCTGGCAGAGAGGCCTGGGACAGAGTCTGTTGATGAATAAAGAAATATTTTTTAATAAAAATTATGGATTATTGGGTCTCTTTACCTATCCATTTTACTTTTTTGTAGAACTTTTAGGGCCTGTTATTGAAATTTTGGGTTATATAAGCATTATTTTAACAGTAGTTATCAGGGGTAGAATCAATGAGGTAGTTATCCTCTTTTTTATAACAGCTATTTTAATGGGGGTACTCTTATCTATTCTCTCACTGTTTTTTGAAGAGATGACTTTTCATAAATACACAAAATTGAAAGATAAATTAAGCTTAGTTCTCTATGCTTTTTTAGAAAATTTTGGCTACCGCCAGCTGCATACTTTCTGGAGATTGAGAGGTTTATTTGATCTATTTTCTAAAAAAGAAAGCTGGGGAAGTCAAAAAAGAAAAAAATTTAATGATTAGTAATTAGATATTTAAACTTTGCTGAGGTGGTAAAAATAAACATTTTAGTTGTTGATGATGACCGGGATATTAAATTGTTATTAGAGAGTTATTTAAAAAAATTAGAAGTTGATAGGATTCATTTTACAGAAACTGCGGCCGAAACCTATGAATTCCTGAATTTAAAGGATAAAAATAATGAAGCTAAAATTGATTTAATTATTCTGGACATCATTTTAGAGGATGAAGATGGGATTGCAATTTGTAAAAAAATAAAAAGTTCAGAAACTTATCAAGAAATTCCTGTAATAATGGTAACTGCCCAAAAAGCTTCAAAATTTTTAAAGAGGGCTTTTGAGGCTGGTGCCTTTGACTTTATAAAAAAACCAATAAATAAGATTGAGTTTATGGCCAGAATTAATTCTGCCATAAAATTAAGAAAAGAAATGAAAAAGAGAATAAAAAGGGAAGAAGAGCTGCTTAAAATATCAGCTAAATTGAAAGCAGTAAATAAAAAATTAGAAAAAATAGCTCTTCAGGATGGATTAACAGGTCTGGCAAATCGAAGGCTATTTGATAAAACTTTAAAGGATGAACTAAATCGAGCTAAAAGAAATAAAAATAGTTTAGCTTTAATTATGGCAGATATAGATAATTTTAAGGTTTATAATGATACTTATGGTCATCAGCAGGGAGATGAGTGTTAAAAAAAAGTTGCTTCAGTTTTAGCTAAAAATGCCAAAAGAGCTTCGGATTTTGCCGCCCGCTATGGTGGAGAAGAATTTGCTGTTATTCTGGCTGATACAGATAAAGATGGGGCAGTAAAAGTTGCTGAAAATATCAGAGAAGATATTAGAGAATTAGAAATTGAACATCGAAATTCGAATACCGATAAATATGTTACTTTAAGTCTGGGAGTAAGCTGTATTAAAGTAAAAAGGGAAATAACGGAAGAAATGGTTAATTCCTTTATAGAAAAGGCTGATCAGGCATTGTATCAGGCTAAAGAAAAAGGAAAAAATAGAGTAGTTTATCTTGACTTTGAATAAATTTAAGGAGTTTTAAAATGAAGAAAAATAAAGTATATATTGATCAGGACCTTGGGACTTTAATCCCTCAATATTTAGATAATAGAGAAGAAGATATTAGAAGATTAAAGACTTTAATAGAAGCAGAAAATTATGAAAAAATAAGAATAATTGGACACAGTCTTAAGGGGTCTGGTGGTGGCTATGGTTTTGATTATTTAACTGAATTAGGGAGTCAGATAGAAAAAAATGCAGAACTAAAAAACAGAGAAGATATTGAGCTAATTATTAATAAATTAGAGAATTATCTGGATAATTTAGAGATTATTTATCAGGAAGATTAGGGGGGATATAGTGGTAGAGCTTAATTTTGAGCAGGGATATCAAATATTATTTAATAATACTCAGGATGCACTTTTTATAATGGAAGTGGATGAAAATCAGGATCTTCGATTTTTGAAATTAAATCCAGCTCATGAGAATTTAACAGGTTTAAAAACCGAAGATGTTGCCGGTAAAACACCAGTAGAAGCAGTTGGCCCGGAGATTGGAGAAATTGTAGAGTCACATTATCGGGAATGTCTGGAGAAAAAAGAAACCATAAGTTATGAAGAAGTTTTAGATCTACCCTCTGGCAAAAAAACCTGGGCTACCCAATTGAGTCCTGTTATAAACGAAGGAAAAGTTACTCATATTGTTGGTAGTGCCAGAAATATAACTGAAAGAAAGAAGTTAGAAATGGAAAATAGAGAGCTAAGTCAGTGCTATAAGCTGGCTACAGAGGCTGCTGGAATAGGTGTCTGGAAATTAGATTTAAAAGACAATTTTTTGCTCTGGGATCAGCAGATGAATAAGATTTATGAATTAACTTCTGAAGAAAATAAAACTTTCCAGGCCTGGGTTAAACATCTTCACCCCGAAGATAAAGAAAGAGTAGTCGCTAAATTTAATCGCGCCCTGGATAAGGAGAATATTTTTGAAGATGAGTTTAGAATCAAAACAGATTCCGGTAAGATAAAACATATCAAAGCTTTTGGTAAATCAATTTATGACAGTGGTAAGAAAGTTATTGGGGTAAATTATGATATTACTGAAAAAGTTAAGGCCTTAAAAGGTTTGGAAGAATATTCGAAGGAACTTAAAATAAAAAATATTGAATTAGAGCAGGCGAGAGATAAAGCCTGGGAAGCTTCCAGAGCTAAATCTGAATTTCTGGCTACAATGAGTCATGAAATAAGGACTCCGATGAATTCTATTATTGGAATGGCAGAATTGCTTTTAGAAACTGATTTGAGTAAACAGCAGCAAAAATATGTTGATATTTTTCAGAAGGCAGGGGAAAGTCTTTTAAATTTAATAAATGATATTCTTAATCTATCAAAAATTGAGGCGGGAAAGATAGAATTAGAAAAGAAGAAATTTAATCTGATTGAAACTGTGGAAAGTATTGCAGAGATGATAGCGGTTAGAGCTTATAAAAAAGGGCTTGAGATGCCTTTAAGAATTTCTTCTGAGGTTCCTCAATGTGTGATAGGCGATCCAGAAAGGCTGAGACAGATATTAATTAACCTGCTGGGTAATGCGGTGAAATTTACTGAGCAAGGAGAAATCTTTTTAGATTTAAGAATAGAATCTAATTTTAAATCTGAAAGTAAAAAGATGATTACTTTCATGGTAAAAGATACCGGCATTGGTATTGAAGAAGAAAAGCAGGAAACAATATTCAATCATTTTACTCAGGCAGATTCGTCCAGTACCCGAAAATATGGGGGAACTGGTTTAGGTCTGACTATTTCTAAACAGTTAGTAGAACTTATGGGAGGTAAAATCTGGGTAAAAAGTCAACCAGGTCTGGGCAGTACTTTTTATTTTTCAATACCATTTAAGGTAGCTGAAAAAACCACAGTTAAATTTGAGAAAAAGAAAAATATTAATTTTGATAGCATAAGTATTTTGGCTGTAGATGATAATCCAACTAATTTATTTATACTGGAAGAAATGCTCTCTGACAAGGGAGCAATAGTTGAGACTGCAGGTAGTGGAGAGGAAGCTCTATCTGCTCTGAAAAAAAGTATTAGCAGTAATAATCCTTTTAAGATAATTTTGATGGATAATTTTATGCCTCAAAAAACTGGATTAGAAACTGCCCGTGAGATTAAAGAAAAATATGAATTAAATAACATTAAAATAGTTATTACTTCATCTGATTTTGAAAATAAATATATTGAGGCTCAAAAAGAATATATTGATGATTATATTATGAAACCAATCAGAAAAAAGGAGCTTTTTTCTTTATTAAACAGGTTAACTGATGAAATTGGGAAAAGCAGGAATAAAGCAAGTAAAAAGAATAAAAAATTAGATCAAGGGGCCCTAGAGTTAGATAAAAAAACAACTGCAGCCTCTGATTTAGGGGATAAAGAAAAGAAATTACTAATAGTAGAAGATAATGCAGATAATAGAATGTTAATTAGGGCTTATTTAAGTAAATCAGATTATAAGGTTGAAATGGCGGTAAATGGGCTTGAAGGTGTAGAAAAAATTGAAAAAAATAATTATGATCTTGTGCTGATGGACATTCAGATGCCTAAATTGGATGGCTACCAGGCAATTAGAAGAATTAGAGAACTGGAAAAAGCAGATAAAATTAACAGAAATAAAATAATTGCGCTAACGGCTTATGCACTGGATTCTGATAAAGAAAAAGCTCTTCAGGCTGGTTTTGACGGTCATTTAACTAAACCAATAAAAAAGGAAAAACTTTATAAAATGATAAATGAATATCTTGATTGAATAATGGAGGGTTAGTATGGCATTAAAATCAAAATCTGCTCGGATGGGTAATGAACCAATCTTAAAGTTGCTTTTTAAATTATCGGTACCTGCAATAATTGGAATGATTATTCAGGCAATGTATAATATTGTTGACAGTATTTATGTGGGCCGCCTCAGCACAGATGCTCTTTCGGCTTTATCTATTTCTTTTCCGGTCCAGATGTTTTTAATTGCAATTGGGGTAGGTACCGGTGTGGGAACAAGTTCTTTAATATCAAGACTTTTAGGTAGAGGAGAAAAATGCAGGGCGAATAATGTAGCGGAACATGTCTTTTTTATCGCTATTATTTATGGAATTCTGGGTGGTTTAATTGGTATTTTCTTTTCTGAAAATATTATAAGATTGTTTACTGATAATTCAGTTTTGATTGATCTTGGTTATCAGTATATAAATATTATTTTAACTGGCTCAATTGCAATTTTTATACCCGCTACTTTTAATTATATTCTGCGGGGAGAGGGAAACACATTTTTACCAATGCTGACAATGATTATTGGAGCAGTTTTGAATATGATTATTGATCCTTTTTTAATTTTTGGACTTGGTCCTTTTCCACAGCTGGGGGTAGCTGGTGCTGCCTATGCAACAGTTTTTTCTCGGATTATAGGTGGAATCTTTATTATTTCTGTCTTATTTAGTGATAAGAATGAGCTGACTTTAAGACTGGAAGATTTTGAATTCGATTTTCAGATTATTAAAGAAATCTATAATGTAGGTATTCCGGCAATGGCTAATAGACTTCTGTTTAGTGTTTCAATTGTATTTATTAATTTAATTCTTGGTGCCTTTAATTCGACCGCCATTGCAGTAATGGGTTTGATTTTTAGAATGCAGTCTTTCTTTTTAATGATGGTTTTTGGTCTGACCCAGGGATATCTGCCGCTGGTAGGATATAATTATGGACATAATAATCCGGAGAGAATGAAAAAGACAATTTTAATTGGAAGTTCAACTGCTCTTGCCTTTGGTACTTTAGGTTTTATTGTTTTTCAACTTTTTCCAACAGCGATCATTAAATTATTTAACAGTGACCCAAAACTTTTAAATATAGGAGTTGAAGCTTTACAGAAGGTTAGTCTTTCCTATTTCTTTATGGTTTTAAATATTATTGGAGTCGCTACATTTCAGGCTGTTGGTAAAGGAATGCCCAGTTTTGCTATTACATTTTTAAGACAGGCAATTCTCTTAGTCCCCGGGATGTATATTCTGGGAGAGTTATCCGGCCTTGATGCCACCTGGTTTGCTTTTCCGATGGCTGAATCAATTTCGTTTGTGATTCTTGCAATCTGGCTGAGTTATGTTATTAAAAAGTCAGTAGCCGAAATGAGAGAAACTTTGTAATTATTATAGACTGTTGTCTGTAATTGAAAGTATTAAATTAGTAAACAAATATGGTTTATTCAGATAGATTGAGAGATATTTATGGAGGGGATTTTGTGACGACTGCAATTAAAATTAGAGATATTAATAAGACATATGGAGAATTACAGGCTTTAGATGATGTGAATTTAGATATTAAAAAGGGTGAATTTTTTGGGCTTTTGGGTCCCAATGGGGCCGGTAAAAGTACTCTGATTGGAATTCTGGGAGGGCTGGTAAAAAAAGATTCGGGTAATGTGACAGTTTTAGGTAAGGATATTATTAAAAATTACAGGGAAACTAAAAAATCTCTGGGAATTGTTCCCCAGGAGATAACCTTTGATCCCTATTTTACTGTGCGAGAAACTTTAGAGATTCATTCTGGTTATTTTGGCATTAAAGATAATGATCAAAAAATAGATGAACTGCTCAATGCTTTAAGTTTATCAGATAAAGCAGAGATTGGTCCGCGGCAGCTATCAGGTGGAATGAAGCGGAGGCTTTTGATTGCCAAAGCTCTTGTTCATGATCCGGAGATTATTGTTTTAGATGAGCCAACGGCGGGAGTGGATGTTGAGCTGCGCAATAGCCTCTGGGAATATGTAATTAATCTTAATAATCAGGGCAAAACAATTATTTTAACGACTCATTATTTGGAAGAAGCGGAGGCCTTATGTGATCGAATTGCTATTATGAACAAGGGAAAAATAGTTAAGGTTGACACAAAAGAGAATCTGATTAACTCCATTGATAAAAAGCTGATCAAAATTCAATTTGCTGATTCAGTCCAGGGATTGGAAGATGAACTGCAGGAAATTAATTTTGATTTAAATAAGGATAAAAGAGAGATTGAAATTGAAACTGCCAAACAGGATTTAGATAAGATTCTGAAAAAAATAAATAGGTTAAATTTAGATATTGTTGATATGAATATTGAAAGTGCTAAATTAGAAGATGTCTTTATTAAGCTTACCAGCTTAGGAGGTGATGACAATTAATTCTATTACCTTTTTAAGTTTGGTTAGAAGAGAGGTTGCTAGATTTACCAAAGTCGCTATTCAGACTATCTTTGCCCCTTTAATTTCCACCGGTCTTTATTTAATAATCTTTTCCTATTCTTTTCAGAATCGGGAAGTTGCAGGATATGGAGTTCCCTATATTAGTTTTATTGTTCCGGGTTTAATTATGATGAGCTTAATTCAGAATTCATTTGCCAATACATCTTCTTCCTTAATTGGAGCTAAATATAATGGGATTATCATTGATTTTCTGCTGGCCCCATTTTCCTATATTGAATTGAGTCTGGGTTTTATGATTGGGGGAATGGTTAGAGGTTTGCTGGTTGCTACTGTAACTTATCTAGTTTCAATTTATTTTTACGGAGGAGCAATTGCACATCCGTTTTTAGCTCTATTTTTTGCTATTTTAGTTTCTTCGATATTTTCCCTCTTTGGGATTATTGCTGGCCTCTGGGCGGAAAAGTTTGATCATGTTTCGATTTTTTCTAATTTCTTTATCACCCCCCTGACTTTTTTAAGTGGAGTTTTTTATTCAGTCAAGGGTCTGCCTGGAATCTGGAGTGAAGTTTCTCTATTTAATCCGGTATTTTATATGGTGGATGCAGTTCGCTTTGCTTTTATCGGACAATCGGATATGTCTCCTTACTTTTCAGCGCTGGTCATTTCCAGTCTGGCGGTATTTTTACTTGTTATAGTTACCTATCTCTTCAAAATAGGATATAAGGTTAAAAGTTAACTGCTAAAGAACTGCCGGAAGAATTTGTTGATTTTGCTGAACAGGAATTCAAAAAAATCAATGAGGCCTATGAGAAAATAAAAGAAGAAAAGGGTGCTTAAATTAAATTTGGGAGGCAAAAAATGAAGATTGTAATGATAGAGCCAATTAATATTTCAATGATGAAGATTGAAGAGTGCAGGCAGAGAATGGAAGCTGAGGGACATGAGCTAATTGCTTATTCCACGCGGGCAGAAGATGATCAGGAAATGATTAAAAGAATTAAAAATGCGGATATTTTAATTATTGCCAATCAGCCCTTACCGTCAGAGGTTATCAGGGCTGCAGAAAATTTAAAGATGATTTCAGTTGCTTTTACCGGTTTTGATCACATAGCAATGGATGCCTGCAGGGAAAATGATATTTTAGTTTCCAATTCTTCCGGTTATGCCAATCAGGCGGTAGCAGAACTTGCCTTTGGACTGACCATTGATTTAATGCGCAAGATTAAGGATTCCGATCAGGCTGTGAGGGCTGGTAAAACAAGAGCCGGGCTAATTGGTAATGAACTGGCAGGCAAAAATTTTGGTATAATTGGTTTTGGTTCAATTGGCCAGAAAACTGCCCGGATTGCCGCTGCCTTCGGCTGTAATATTCTGGTTGATGACCATAAAAAACATCAGCTGGGTGAGGAGCTGGGAGTGGAATATCTACCGATTTCTGAGCTGATGCAGAAGAGTGATATTATAAGTCTCCATGTACCACTTAAAGATTCAACTGTAGATTTAATAAGTGCAGACGAGATTGGACTAATGAAAAAGGATGCAATTTTGATTAACACAGCCCGCGGTCCGGTTGTAAACAGTGAAGCGCTGGCTGAAGCTTTAAATAAAGAAAAGATTGCTGGAGCAGGTATTGATGTTTTTGAGATGGAGCCTCCAATTCCATCAGATCACCCACTTTTAAATGCTAAAAATACTATTTTAACTCCTCATACAGCTTTTGCGACCGAAGAAGCCTTCATTAAGCGGGCGGAAATTGTCTTTAATAATATTGAAGCCTGGCTTAAAGAAGAGCCTCAGAATGTGGTAAGTTAGAAAAACTAAGTCAGCTAAAATTGAAATAAATAATTTTTAAAGAGGTGATGATAATTTATGAGTTTAAAAGATAAAGCCAGAAAATTATTATCTGAATTTAGAGGAGATAATTATGCTTTAGGAATAGGCATTCTAAATGAAATTGGTGATTATGCTAAAGATTATGGTAAAAGTGTGTTATTAATTTCCAACGATACTTATCTTGATTCAGCGGTAAGGCCAATTAAAAAATCACTTAAACAGAATAAATTAAAGCTGGCAGGAAATAGAGTTTTTCGCGGAGCAGATCCAAATGCACCTCGAGAGGATGTTTATCGACTGGCAGGATATATTAATATTTTTGAGCCCGATAGTATAATAGTTGTTGGTGGTGGCAGCACCATTGATGCTCTTAAAGCAGCCAATGTACTGGCCTCTCTCGGACACTACAGTCCGGAGATCGATACTTATTTTGGGACCGGAATGGTAACTGAGGCCTTAAAACACAGCAAAAATCATCTAATACCAACTATTGCTGTGCAGACTGCTTCCAGCTCCGGTGCCCATCTGACTAAATATTCTAATGTGACTGATCTGGTTAGCGGCCAGAAGAAATTAATTGTTGATGATGCGATTATACCTCATAAATCTATTTTTGATTATCAAATAAGTGAGACGATGCCTTTAGATGTCACAGTTGATGGTGCTTTTGATGGTCTGGCCCACTGTCTGGAAGTTTTTTATGGTATTGATCAGGATCATTATGATTTAGAAAAAGATATTGCCTCAACAGCAGTAGAATTGATAGTTGAAAATACGCCAAAATTAATAAGTGACTTAAAAGATACTAAAGCCAGGGAAGCACTTGGACTGGCTACAGATTTAGGTGCTTATTCGATTATGGTTGGTGGGACTAACGGCGGTCACCTAACAAGTTTTTCCCTTGTTGATGTCAGCAGTCATGGTCGGGCCTGTGGAATAATGAATATCTATTATACAGTCTTTTTTGCTCCAGCTATAGAATCTCAGTTACAGGTTATTGGAGATATCTTTAAAAGAAATGGATATTTAAAAAGAGAAATTGATAATCTCAAGGGGAGAGAATTGGGAGAGGCAGTAGCGGCAGGAATGATTAATTTTGCCAGAGATATTAATTTCCCGACAAAACTTTCGGAATTAGATGGGTTTACTGATCGACATATCGAAAGAGCCTTAAAAGCTGCTAAAGATCCCCAGCTGGAGATGAAATTAAAAAATATGCCGATCCCACTTGATGCCTCAATGGTAGATGAATATATGGCTCCAATACTGGAAGCTGCGAAAACTGGTGATTTATCTTTAATCAAAAATATGGAATAATAAAAGGTGAGTTTAATGAAAAAAATTACTGATAAACTTGATTTAGTTTTAGATGCTGGAGCTCAAATTGCAGAAGGCCCTTTCTGGGATCAGGATAAACAGTTATTATATTGGATAGATATTTTAAAAAAGACAATAAATATCTATGATCCTGCAGCTGCTAAAAATAAAATTATTCAGCTGGATAAGATGATAGGTGCTCTTATTCCTACCACTGAGCCAGGGGAATTGCTGACAGCTCTGGAAGATGGTCTTTACATAATTGATTTGGAAACTTTGGAAAAGCAGTTTTTAGTTAATCCAGAATCAAATACTGAAGAGACCAGATTTAATGATGGAAAATGTGATCCAGATGGACGCTTCTGGGTAGGGACGATGGATTTAGAAGAAGATAAACCTATCGGCTCCTTATACTGCTTGAATCAGAATTTAACCTTAGAAGAGAAAGCTAAAGACATAAAAATTTCTAATGGTCTGGCCTGGAGCCTGGATAATAGGACAATGTATTATATAGATTCTCCGACCAAAAAAGTTGTTGCCTTTGATTATAATTTAGAGACTGGTGAAATTTCAAATAAAAGGGAAATAATTAAAGTTGCTGAAGGAAAAGGAGTGCCTGATGGAATGACAATTGATAATCAGGGTAAGCTCTGGATCGCTCACTTTGGGGGAGCTCAAGTTTCAAGGTGGGATCCGGAAACTGGAGAAAAAATAGACAGAGTTGATTTACCGGTCTCAAATGTTACTTCCTGCAGCTTTGGCGGTAGAAATTTAGATGAATTATATATCACTACAGCCAGTGTTGGACTTAGCGAGCAGGAAAAGAGAGAGCAGCCGCTGGCGGGTGGAATTTTTAAGTATCAGGCCGGAGTAAAGGGTTTAAGAGCTGATCGTTTTAAAATAAAAAATAAAAATTAAAGCTAAAATATCTCAAAGTTTAATACTAAATAGTTAAATAATTAGATTTAAAGACACCTTAAATTCGGTTAAAATCCGGCAACAGGGTGTCTTTTTTTTTAATAAATAAAGTGCTTTGCCACAATGGTTAGAAAAAGAACTAGTTTATTAACTCTTGCCATCTCAGGGATCCTGGGAGTATAATATAAACAGAAGTTAAAGAAAAGAATTAAATCAGGAGGTGAAAAGATTTGATTTTAGATCTTTTGAAAAAGAAAAACATTGCAGTAAATGTAAAAGCAGCCGACTGGAAAGAAGTAGTTGATGAAACTGGAAAGCTATTACTGGAAGCTGGTCAAATTGAAAAAAAATATATTGAAGCAATGAAACAGTCAATAATTGATAATGGCCCCTATGTGGTAATCGGAAAAGGGATTGCACTTTTACATGCCAGACCGGAGGATGGTGTTAAAGAAAATTGTCTCAGTTTAATTACACTTGCAGAGCCAGTTGAATTTGGGAATGAAAATAATGATCCTGTAAAAATTGCTTTTGCTTTTGGTACAGTGGATAATGAAAAACACGTTAAAACAATTTCAGAACTATCCGTAGTTTTAATGGAAGATTCAGCAGTTGATAACATAGCTGAAAAGGGAAGTGCGGAGGAAATCTTAACCTATATTGAAGATATTCTGGCACAGCAATAATTTTATTTAAAATAATTTTAAAATTCTTAAATTTTATAAAACAATCAAAAAGAAAATAGGAGGAGAAAAGCATGAGAGTTTTAGCAGTATGTGGAATGGGTTTGGGTAGCAGTCTTGTTTTAAAAATGAATATAGAAAAAATTATGGAACAGGAAGGTATTGAAGGGTCAGTCGAGGTTAAGGATTTATCTTCAATTCAGGGGGAACAGGCAGACTATATTTTTGCCAGTGAAGAAATTGGAGAAAAAATTGAACATCCAGCAGAAGTAATCAGTGTCAAAAATATGACAGATAAAAACGAGATTAGAGAAAAAGTATTAGCTGCTTATAAAAAACTTTAAGGAGGGGAATAGTGTATGGATTTTTTAATGTCTTTTGTTAATTTTTTAGTTTACGAGGTTTTAAATCAACCTGCAACTTTAGTTGGTTTAATGGCATTTTTAGGACTAATATTGCTAAAAAAACCATTTTCTAAAATAATGTCAGGAACCTTAAAGAGTATTTTAGGATTTGTAATTCTGGGTGCAGGTGCCAATGTTTTAATCGGAAGTCTAAATAATTTAGGACCAATGATCCAGGATGCATTTAATATTCAGGGAGTAATTCCAACCAATGAGGCAATAGTTGCTCTTGCACAGCAGACGCTTGGTACTCAAACAGCTTTAATAATGGCATTTGGTTTTATAGCCAATCTTCTTTTTGCCAGATTTACTCCATTAAAATATGTGTTTTTGACCGGTCATCATATTTTCTTTATGGCAGCTTTATTATCAGCTGTTTTAAGTACTGCAGGTTTAACAGGAGTACCATTAATAGTTGCTGGAGCTGTGATTTTAGGTTTTGTAATGGTTCTCTTCCCGGCTCTGGCAGAACCATTTATGAAAAAAATAACTGGAGGTACTGATGTCGCACTTGGACACTTTGGAACCACAGGTTATGTTGCAGCCGGTCTGGTTGGTAACTTAGTTGGAGATCCGGAAGATAGTACTGAAGATATTGAAGTTCCTAAAACTTTAAGCTTCTTAAAAGAATCAGTTCTTTCTACAATGCTGACTATGATAATTATTTTCTTTATAGTTTCCTTAATTGCTGGCCGTGACATTTACTCTCAATATTCAAATGGTCAGAGTATATTTATGTTCTCACTGATGCAGGGTATTACTTTTTCTGCAGGTGTACACATTATCCTAACTGGTGTACGAATGATTATTGGTGAGATTGTTCCGGCCTTCCAGGGTATTGGCGAAAAGTTAGTTCCAGATGCAAAACCTGCACTGGACTGCCCGATTACCTTTACCTATGCACCAAATGCAGTAATTATTGGTTTTTTATTCAGCTTTTTAGGTGGGCTTATCAGCATGTTCTTACTTGGTCCAATAGGGCTTGCCTTAATTATTCCTGGTATGGTTCCCCACTTCTTTACTGGAGCAACCGCCGGAGTATTTGGTAATGCCACAGGTGGTAAAAAAGGAGCAATGCTGGGGGCTTTTGTTAATGGTATCTTAATCTCATTCTTACCAGCTCTCTTGCTACCAGTTCTTGGATCACTGGGTTTTGCAAATACAACCTTTGGTGATGCAGATTTCGGAGTAGTTGGTATAATAATTGGTTATATAGCGAAGCTGTTCGCTTAAAATGAAAAAGAGTACAAGGTTATTTGAGTTATATAAATATCTGGTTGATCAGAAAGAGCCTGTATCTATACAGGTTCTTTCTGAAATTCTGGATGTAAGCAGTAGAACAATTCGCTATGACCTGAATGAGATTGAAGACTTGATTCAAAAATACGAGTTAAAGCTGATTAAAAAACCTAATTTTGGTGTACTCTTAGAGGGCGAAGCGGAAGAACAGTTTAAAGTTTTTGCAGAATTCAATGAATTTTATAATAGCCGTCATTTTCGTTCGGCTAAGATGAGAAAATATTTAATTTTATACAGACTTTTTCAGAAAAAGGAACCAATCTTAATTTTTGAGCTGGCAGATCTTTTAGATGTTAGTTCTGCAACAGTTAGCAAAGATTTAGATCAGGTGGAAGAATGGCTGACTAAAAGAGGTCTGGCTTTGATCAGACGCAGAAATTATGGAGTCCAAATTGAAGGAGCGGAAATTGATATCAGGCATGCCATGAAAAGTCTGCTTAATGAAAGTTATGAAACAGGTAATATGATTGAGCTTTTAAATAAAAGTAATAAAAAGGTGAATTTTAAAAGTCGCCTGGAGCACGGTTATAATGAAGAAATAAAAAATCTTTTAGGTGAGCTAAATTTGGGGGAAATCGAAGCTGTTGTAAAAGCAGCAGAAAATGATCTTGGCATCCGCTTTACTGATAGTGCTTTTACCGGGCTGATTGTTCACATAGCTTTTGCAATCTCAAGACTTCTGGCAGAACAGGATATTAAAATTGGTGCTGAAAGATTACAAATTATAAAAAAGAAAAAGGAATTTGAAATTGCTGCAAAAATAGCAAATTTACTGGAAGGCAAATTTCCAGTAGAAATTCCTGAAGATGAGATCGGGTTTATAACAATTCATCTTCTGGGAGCAAAAATGCGAGAAGGAAAAGTTAACACTGAACTAAAAGAAAATGAGCTTAAATATCTGGTCAAAGAAATGATTAGAGTTGTAGAAAAATATTTTTCTACCAGTCTGGCTGGGGATCAGAAGTTATATTCAGGACTGCTTGTTCATCTGCAGGCGATTGTAAATCGTATTATTTTTGATCTGCCAATCCAGAATCCTCTTCTAGAAGATATTAAAGAAAAATATAAAGAGGTGTTTCAGGCCTCAAGACTGGCAGCAAGGTTAATTCAGAGTGAGTTTTATGTAGAAATTAGTGAAGATGAAGTCGGTTATCTTACCATTCACTTTGGGGCGGCCCTGGAGAGAATAAACTATCAGGAAAAGAAAAAAGCAAAGGTTGCAATTGTCTGCTCAAGTGGGGTAGGAACTACCAATCTTTTAGAGGTTCGTCTAAAAAATGAGTTTAAGGCAATTGAAATAATTGAAAGTCTCTCAAGTCTTGATTTAGAGAATAGCGATATCCTGAAAGAAATAGATTTTGTGATCTCTACTATTCCCTTAAGTCTGGAGGCCAAGGATGTAATTGAGGTCAATCCTTTTCTGGAGGAAAATGATATTGATAAAATTAAATCCTATCTCCAGCAGAGAAAAATGGAATATGGCATTTTTACTGAAGACAAACTAGAAGCAAGTCAGGATAGATTCTCTAATGATTATAAGTCTCTGCTGGCAAAAAATTATAATCTAAAACCTGAAGAAATAATTGATTTACTGCGCCCATTTCTGAATCAGAATCAGATTCCTGCAGCTTTAGAGAAAATAAAAAATTATTTTGCTGCAGAAAAAAATCGGAAAGCAGTTAATTATCAAATTGAAAACCAGAAACATGATCTCCTAAAATTGTTAAAAAGAGATCAAATTAAAATTATAGATCAGGCAATTGACTGGAAAGAGGCGATAAAAAAAGCCGGCCAGCTGCTTTTGGATAAAGGTTTTATTGAAGCCAGATATGTTAAAAGAATGATCGAAATTGTTGAGGATAAAGGTCCATATATTGCAATTGCACCGGAGATCTGTCTTGCTCATGCAGGGATTGAAGATGGTGTCAGGCAGCCAGCAATTAGTCTGCTGGTTATTAAAAATGGAATTAAACTTGGTCATCAATTTGATCCAATAAAATTTGTTTTTGTGCTGGCACCTATTGATAAAAAAGGTCATATGCCAGCACTGACGGATATTATGGAATTTGCAAATAACCAAGAATTAAGAAACAGGATAACAGCGGCTAAGTCAGAAGCAGAAGTTTATGAGCTGCTTGAAAAAGATTTTGCCAGATAACGATTGGTTGATAAACTTATAGATTAATGATAGCAAATATTATTTATTTGTAAGACCATAAAATTAATAGTTTTACAAAGTAGAAGGAGTGTTAATATGAAAGCAGAAAGAAATGTTGAAATTACTAACGCAACTGGTCTGCATGCAAGACCTGCTTCCAAATTTGTTCAGAAAGCAGGTACATTTAAATCGGATGTGAAAATTGTTTATGGAGAAAAAGAAGTTAATGCCAAGAGTATTATGGGGGTTTTGAGTCTGGGAGTAAGTCAGGGCAATCAAATAAAAATAAAATGTGAAGGTGAAGATGCTGAAACAGCGCTGGAAGAACTGATTAACTTTCTGCACGAACAAATGGCCGAAGAATAAGGGAGTGAAATAAATGCTACAGAAAATTGCTGATACAGTCCGGGCACTTTCGGCCGATGCGGTTGAATCTGCGGGCTCAGGTCATGCCGGGATGCCGCTGGGCTGTGCAGAAATTGGTGCTTATTTATTTGCAAAAGAGATCAAATATAATCCAGAAGCTCCAGATTGGTTCAATAGAGATCGGCTGGTTTTATCTGCCGGACATGGGTCTATCTGGCTTTATTCACTGCTTCATCTTGCCGGTTATGATCTCAGTCTTGAAGATCTAAAGCAGTATAGGAGGTTTCAATCTAAAACTCCCGGACATCCGGAATATAAAGTTACACCTGGAGTTGAAATGACAACTGGTCCTCTGGGCCAGGGGTTTGCTCATGCAGTAGGAATGGCACTGGCTGAAGAAATTTTAGCCAAAAAATATAATAAAAAAAATTACAATTTAGTTGACCATTATACTTATGTTGTTGCCGGTGATGGTGATTTAATGGAAGGCATTAGTTATGAAGCTGCTTCTCTGGCTGGAAGTCTGGAGCTTGATAAACTGATAGTCATCTATGATCATAATCAGGTTTCAATTGATGGTCCAACCGATATAACTTTTATAGACGATATTAAAAAAAGGTTTTCTTCTGCTAACTGGCAGGTGATTTCGGCTATAGACGGCAGCAGTTTTTCCGATTTAGAGTCAGCTTTTAAGAAGGCTAAAGAAGAGAAGCAGCGGCCAACTATAATAATTGCAGATACAGTAATTGCAAAAGGAATAGCAGCCAAAGAAGGTGACAGCTCAGCCCATGCTTCTCCTCTGGGAAAAGAAGAAATAATTAAAATGAAGAAAAAAGTTGGTCTGCCTACAGAAGAGTTTGAAGTTCCGACAGCAGTTTATGATTATTTTAAAGCACATCTTTCTGATTGCAAAAGTCGATTTGCTGAATGGCAGGAAATAAAAAGCGATTATGCGATTAAATTTGACAGAGATTATCAGGAATTTAAATCAGGAATTGAACTTAAAGTGGATATTAATTTCGATGATTTAAAAATTGATTTAAATGAAATAAAAGCAATTAGAAATTATGCAGGTGAATATTATCAGAAGCTGGCGGAAAAACTACCTTATTTAATTGGTGGAACCGCAGATCTTTCTGCCTCAACAAGAATAAATCTGGATCAGTATGCTGATATTAAAAGAGGAAATTTTGCTGGCAGAAATATCAAATTTGGGGTTAGAGAACACGCAATGGCTGCAGCAGCTGGAGGTTTAATGCTGCATGGGGGTTTAAGACCTGTTATTGCAACTTATTTAACCTTTTCTGATTATATGCGGCCTTCAATCAGGATGGCAGCAATGATGGGGCTGCCGGTTATTTATGTATTTACTCATGATTCAATCCATGTTGGACAGGATGGTCCAACTCATCAACCTATAGAGCAGCTGGAGTCTTTAAGAATGATTCCTAATTTGAGAGTCATTAGACCATCCACAGCTGCTGAAGTTAAACTGGCCTGGAAATCTGCGGCTAACGAAAAAGATGGACCAGTTGCTCTGGTTATGGCCAGACAGGCTGTAAAAGCCTATAATAAAGAAATTAATAATGAAGAATTTGATAAGGGAGCCTTTATAGTATCTGATGAAATTAATCCTGATATTGCTATCATGGCTGCTGGAAGTGAAGTTGAGACTGCTCTAAAAATTAAAGAGATTCTAAAAAAGGATTATAAAGTTAGAATAATTTCTGCTCCTGAAAAAGAAAAATTATATCATAAGCCGGAATATCTGGAGCAGCTGTTTAAGAATGTAAAATTAAGTGCAGCTATAGAAGCAGGTAATCCAAACGGTTGGTACAGAGTGCTGCAGGGAAAAGCACTGGCTTTTGGAGTTGAAGATTTTGGATTTAGTGCTGATGGAGATCAAATAGCAGCAGAATTTGGCCTGACAGCAGAAAAAATAGCAAAAAAAATAAAGGCTAGTTTATAATTTTGCAATTAATTAAAATAAAAATATAATATTAAATTTAAAGCCTGGCAAATTGATTTTTATTGCCAGGCTTTTTATTTATAAAAATTTTAGTCGAATAATTTTAAAATAAATATTTCAAAATAGGTATATCAAAATATTTTACTGGCAAAATAAGTAAAATATTTCAGAATAATTGTTAGAATTGGCACACAAAACGCAAAAAAACTATAAAAAATGCATAAAAAGTTAAAAAATATGCATGTTTGTGCTTTACTTTTCATAATTATTGTTTTATAATGAAGATGGATTAAATAAAGGAGGAAAAAAATGAGCAGAGAAAAAGTTACAATTAGCCCGTCAATTATGTGTGCAGATTTAGTTAATCTGGAAGAAAGTGTTAGAAAAATTGAAAGTGAAGGAATTGACACCCTTCATATTGATGTATTAGATGGAGCATTTAGCCCGAGTATGCCCTTAGGTATAGGTACAATTAGAGCTCTTAGAGAAATTACAGATATGGATTTTGATGTTCATATAATGTCAAACAATAATGAATTTTTCATCAAAGAAATGATCGACATTGGTGTGCAGCAGATTACATTTCACTATGAAAGCAGTACTCATATTGATCGTCATTTAAAATTAATCAAGAAAAATGGAATTAAAGCAGGAATAGCTTTGAATCCAGCTACCTCACTTAATGATCTAGATTATGTACTGCCGATGTGTGATACAGTGATGTTAATGTTAATGAATCCTGGCTTTGCAGCCGATAAAAATGAGACTCAGGTCGATTATGCGAAAGAGAAAGTCAGTGATTTATATAAGATGATTCAGAAAAAAGGTCTGGATACTAATATTGAAGTGGATGGCCGAGTTTCTTTAGAAGTAATCCCGGATCTTGTTGAAGCTGGAGCAAATATGCTGGTAGCAGGAAGTACAAGTCTTTTCAGAACAGAAAGAAGTCTTTCTGAAAATAAAAAAATTATGGAAGAAGGAATAGAAAAAGGATTAAAATTGAGGGAGGACAACTAAGATGTCAGAATATTACGAAGCGCAAAAAGATATAGTTTCAGAACTTGGAAAAACTCTGGAAAGAGTTGATCCGGAGGAGACTAACAAATTAGTAGAAGAAATTAAAAAGGCAGATAAAGTTTTCTTTGTAGCTGTAGGGAGAGTACTGCTTTCTCTCAAATCAGTTGCAAAGCGGCTGGCACACTTAGGTGTAGATTGTTATATAGTTGGTCAGGTAACAGAACCGGCAATTACCGAAAATGACTTACTAATTGTTGGTTCAGGAAGTGGAGGAACTGCCTTTCCCCTGGCAATTGCCGAAAAAGCAAAGCAGTATGATGCAACTGTTTTTCATATCGGAAGAAATCCAGAATGTCCAATGGCAGAGTTTTCGGATTTCTTTGTTAGAATACCCGCCAGTAAGGAAGCTAACTTGGAAGTTGAAGGAGTAGAATCAGTACAGCCAATGACCAGTTTATTTGAACAGGCTTTATTATTATTCGGGGATACAATAGCATTAATGATGGTCAGAGAAAGAGATATTGAGATGGAAAGTCTCTGGCAGTATCATGCTAATTTAGAATAAAGGAGGAACTCTAATGCAGGCACTACATTTTGGTGCTGGGAACATAGGAAGAGGATTTATTGGTTATTTGTTAAACAAAAGCGACTATAAAGTTTGTTTTGTTGATGTTAATCAAGATATTATTGAATCCATAAATAAGACTAATAGTTATAAAATTGAGCTACTTGATGATGATTCAACCAGAGAAATTATTTCGCCTGTCTCAGCTTTAAACAGCATTAAGCAGAGAGACAGAGTAATTGATTCTATTACAGAAGCCGACTTAATTACGACTTCAGTGGGGATCGAAAATTTACCGAAAATTGCGGGTTTAATAGCTGCAGGACTGCTGAAAAGAATAGAGAATAATAAAACAGAGATTGATGTAATAGCAAATGAAAATGCTGTTAATGCCTCTTCAACTTTAAAAAAAGAAGTTGAAAAGAATCTCTCGGCAGAGGAAATAAAGGAAATATCAAAATATGTGGGATTTCCAAATTCAGCTATTGATCGCCTGGCTTTATCAAAAGAAATTAATGGAGAAGAGGTTGCTCTGGTTGAACCAGTTTATGAGTGGGTAATTAATAAATCTGAAATGAAGAATACCGATCTTCCGCCAATAGAAGATGTTATTTATGTTGATGATTTAGAAGCATATATTAATAGGAAGTTTTATATGATTAATATGGCCCATGCTGCAACTGCTTATGTTGGCTTTAGGGCAGGAGAAAAAACAATTCAGAGCACTCTGGCAGATCCTAAAATGAGAGAATTTATTAAATCAGTCCTAAATGAAGTAAAAAAATATATCGTGATAGATTCACATTTTTCAGCTGAGGAATTAGATGCCTATATTGAAAAAACAATCAGTCGCTTTAAAAATGAAAATATTAGTGATGATGTTCGAAGAGTTGGAAGAGCTCCAATCAGGAAATTGGGTTCTGATGAGCGTTTAGTAAAACCACTGCGAAATTTATTTGAATTAGACTTACCTTTAGAATCGTTAACTATTGTAATTGCAGCCGCCTTTCGATTTGATAATTCGGAAGACGAAGAAGCAGTCCGCTTACAGAAGTATATTCAGGAAAAGGGAATAGAACAGGCAATACCGCATTTTACCGGGATTGTAGAGGAAGAACTTATAAATAAAATTGAAAAATATTATCTTAAATTAGAGAATACAGAAATTGGAGAGTTAATTAAAAACGAGGCTTAATATCTGTCTGAATATTAAAAATGAAAGGGGTGAAGAAATGTTAGGTCAATATTTAAAGGGGAATACTAAATTTATGGGAGAAGTTTCATCCTGGGAAGATTCAATCAAAATAGCGGCAGAACCATTACTTGTCAAGAATTTTATCAAAGAAAAATATATTAAGTCAATGATTGATAATGTCCATGAGTATGGTGCCTATATTGTTTTAGTGCCTGGAATTGCTATGCCTCATGCCAAGGATGAAGAAAGTGTTAATAAAACAGGGATGTCTTTTTTAAAGCTGGAAAAAGCAGTAGAATATCCCGAAGAAAAAGAAGTCAAAATAATCTTTGTTCTGGCGGCAAAGGATAATTCTGAACATCTGGAATTAATAGCTGACTTATCTTCTATTTTAGCTGATGATGAAGTTTTGACTAAGTTTAAAAATGTTGAAAGTGAAAAAGAGTTAATAGAGCTTATTAAAACAGTAGAAGAGTAATTTTGATAGATTATCAAAATTTATTAAAAAATTATTTTAAGAAAGGTGATAAATATGAAAGATATAGCTCCATCTCCAGATCAGTCTTCTGGTATTCGTGCTAAAGTTCAGGCATTTGGTGGATTTTTAACAAATATGGTTTTACCTAATATTGGCGCCTTTATCGCCTGGGGTATTTTAACAGCTTTATTTATACCTACAGGTTGGATCCCCAATGAGAGTCTTGCTAACATAGTTGGTCCGGCAATTAATTACTTACTACCTTTACTTCTTGCTTATACTGGGGGTAAAATGGTTGGGGGTAAAAGAGGTGCAGTAATGGGTGCCGTTGGTACCTTTGGTTTAATAGTAGGTGCAGATATCCCGATGTTTTTGGGGGCAATGATTGTTGGACCACTGGGTGGCTGGATTATTAAAAAGTTTGATAAGGCCATTCATGGAAAAGTTCCAGCTGGTTTTGAAATGATCGTTAATAACTTCTCTCTGGGTATTTTAGGTTTCTTATTAATGATCTCATCTTATCTTTTTACAGGACCGGCTATTGAATTTGCTAATAATTTAGTTAAAGGTGGTATTCAGGTCCTGATTGATACCGGTATGCTGCCATTATTATCTCTGATTAATGAACCTGCAAAAGTTCTGTTTCTAAATAATGCGATTGACCAGGGTATTTATTATCCTCTGGGTATGCAGAGAGCTGCAGAAGTTGGAAAATCAATTTACTTTACAGTGGCTTCAAATCCTGGCCCGGGTCTTGGTTTGTTGTTAGCCTATACATTTTTTGGTTCTAAAACTTCCAAGCGTACTGCTCCAGGTGCTATAATTATTCATTTCTTTGGTGGAATTCACGAGCTATATTTCCCTTATGTTTTAATGAATCCGATTACAATTATCGGTATGATTGGTGGTGCAATGTCGGGTATCGCAACCTTCCAACTATTTAATGTTGGCCTGGTAGCAGGTCCCAGTCCAGGCTCTATTTTTGCCTATCTTGCTCTGACACCTAAAGGTAATTTTTTAGGTATTATTGCTGGAGTATTGGTAGCTACAGTAGTTTCCTTTATAATCACCTCCTTTACCTTAAAGGCTATTGGTGCTGAAAAAGAAGAAGATGACAAAGAAAGCTTTGAACAGGCTGCTGAAAAGTCAAAATCAATGAAAGAAGAAGGTAAAAAAGTTCTTAATTCCAGGGGTGGAAGCAGTACTATTGCAGCTGAAAACATTAGTAAAATTGCTTTTGCTTGTGACGCGGGTGCTGGTAGTAGTGCTCTCGGTGCTACAACCTTTAGAAAGAAGCTAAAGAAAAATAATATTGAAGGAATTGAAGTAGAGCATTATAATATCGAGGATGTTCCTGAAGATGCAGATATTATAGTTGTGCATAAAAATCTGGCAGATAGAGCCAGACGTTCACATCAGAAGAAGAGAATTGTTACTATAGAGAACTTTATTGGTGATCCTAATCTTGAAAGTCTGCTTGCTGAATTAAAATAACAAATTGGTCTTGAGACCTCCCTGCTAAAAATATAGTTAAACATTTTTAGTGGGGTTTTCTTTTAACTTTAAAATTAGGAAAATTGATATAAACCAATAATATTGACTACTAATAAAATGATTAGAAAGGATGATTAAATAAAATGGCTTTTGAAAAAAAGGTAACCATAACAAACGAAACTGGTTTACATGCAAGACCTGCTTCGCAATTTGTTAAAAAGGCTGATAAATTTAAATCAAAAATTGAAATTGTGTTTGGAGAAAAAGAAGTTAATGCCAAGAGTATTATGGGGGTAATGAGTCTGGGAATTAGTCAGGGGACCGAAATTATACTTAAAGCAGAAGGGGAAGATGAAGAAGAAGCGATCAATAAACTGGAGTCCTTTATTAAAACTGAAATGGAAGAATGATTATAAATAATAGTCTCAGTTTTTAATTACTTAAAACTGAGACTATATAAGTTTATTTAGTTATGTAACAACAATGATATTTTTTTTCTGATATAAATTTTTAATATCAGAATCAATATCTTCTGTTATCATATAAGTTAGCTCTTCAGAAGGGCAGATAATCTGACTGGATACTGTTCCTAACTTATCTTTAGTTACCAGACCAATTTTTTCAGTTGAAACTTCAACCATTTTTCTTTTTACCAGGCATTCTGACAAAGTTGGAACACTGATTCCCATTTCTGCATCAATATTATAGATGCCCATAATATATAAGTCAGCTACCATTGTATTTAAAGATTCTACCGTCTGGATGCCAAGATTTATCATTGATTGTTTAAATAAAATTCCACCTAACATTATTACCTCAACATCTTTATGATTAGACAAAGCCATACTAATCGGGGGACTATTTGTTATTATTGTGGCTTTTAATGAAAGAGGAAGTTGATTTACAAGATGGAGATTAGTTGTGCTTCCATCTATTAATAAAACCTGACCATCTTCGATAAAGCGAAGTGCTTTTTGAGCTAATTTAGTTTTTATATCACTGGCGATATTCTGTCTTGAAAAAAAATCAACAACCGGTGGCCCCTTTCTGAGAGCACCACTGTAGACTCTTTTAATTAAGCCCTGATTATCGAGTTCTTTTAGATCCCGACGAATAGTATCTTCAGAAACAGATAAACGTTCACTGAGATCACTAGTAATTACTTTTTGTTCAGCATTTAAAATTTCCAAGATTTTTTGTTGTCGTTCTTCTTTTAACATAATCACCAACCCATTCTAAATTGATTATAATGTAATAAAAAATAAATTTATAAATAAAGTCAAAATGTTTAATTTTGAGGATTCAATCCATTTAATTTTGTTTAATTATATCATAAAAACAGGATAAACTAAAGAACATTAGTTTATAATTATCTTATTTATAAAAAATAACAGGAGTGATTAATTTGCTAAAAAAAATTGCGAACACAGTTAGAGGATTATCTGCAGACATTGTAGAAAAGGCAAATTCCGGACATCCAGGAATGCCAATTGGCTGTGCTGATATTGGTGCTCT